>DASXIH010000026.1:0-1751 GCA_036498125.1 Thermoanaerobaculia bacterium | reverse complement strand
GCCGGTGATACTTCCCCTCGGCGTCGAGAAACCACCCCTTCACGTTGTCGGCGAGCGAGATCGGGATGATCTGCTCCTCGATGCGGCGCTTGATCGATTCCGACTTGATGGGGAACGTCACCTCGATACGCCGGATGAAATTGCGCGGCATCCAGTCGCCGCTGGAGATCCAGATCTCTGATGCGCCGCCGTTCTCGAAGCGGAAGACGCGCGCATGCTCCAGGAACCGGTCGACCACGGACGTGACGCGGATGTTCTCGCTCAGCCCCGGCACTCCCGGCACCAGGCAACAGATGCCGCGGATCATGAGGTCGATTTTCACGCCGGCCGCGCTGGCGACGTACAGCGCGCCGACGATATTGGCATCGACCAGGGCGTTCATCTTCGCGACGATCCGCGCCGGCTTCCCCTCCCGCGCGTTGCGCGTCTCGCGCTCGATCATCGAAAGCACCCAGCGGTGGTAGTCCATCGGCGCCACGACCAGCGCGCGCCACGAGATGGAGAGATCCTTCTGGTCGAGCAACTCCTGCACGCCCGCGACGCTGAAGCCGGTCAGCAGATTGAAAAGCTGCGCCGAGTCGGCCGCAATGTCCTTGTCGCAAGTGATCAGATCGAGATCGGTGTAGATGCGCGCGGTGGACGCGTTGTAGTTCCCGGTCGAGAGGTGGACGTACCGCCGTAGCAGCGCCCCCTCCCGCCTGACGACGAGACACACCTTGCCGTGCGTCTTCATCCCGATCAGCCCGTAAACCACCTGCACGCCGGCCTCTTCGAGGTGGCGCGCCCAGGTGATGTTCTTCTGCTCGTCAAAACGCGCCTGCAGCTCGACGACCGCCGTCACCTGCTTTCCCCGCTCCGCGGCGCGGCGCAGCGCTTCGATGACGGGCGATCCCGGATCGGTGCGGTAGAGGGTCTGCTTGATGGCGACGACGTCCGGGTCTTCCGCCGCCGACTGCACGAAGTCGATCACCGCCACGAAGGAGTCGTACGGGCGGTGCAGCAGGACGTCGCCCTTCCGGACGATCGAGAAGATGTCGTCGGCGCTGGCGAGCTGCGTCGGGATGCGAGGATTGAAGGACGGATCCTTCAGCCGCGCGTTCCCCTCGATGTCATACAGCATCATCAGCTCGTCGAGCTTCAGCGGTCCCGGCGCCGTGTAGACGTCCTCGCGGGCCGCTCCGGTCTTTGCCAGGATCATGGCGAGCACCCGCTCATCCGATCCCGCTTCGACCTCCAGCCATACCACCTCACGGCGTTCGCGCCGCCTCAGCTCACTCTCGACGCTCTTGAGAAGGTCCTGCACCTCCTCTTCCTTGATCGAGATGTCGGAATTGCGAATGACGCGAAAGACCACCGACTTCCGGAGCTTCAGTCCGGGGAAGAACTGGCTGACATGAGAGGAGATGACGTCCTCGAGGAGAACGAATCGCCCCTTCTCTCCATAGAACACCAGCCGCGGCGACGTCTCGGGGATCTTCACGACGACCATGTACCGCTCGCCGCGATTCGACTCGAGCTGCAGCGCGAGGTTCAGGGCGCGGTTGGCGAGCAGCGGAAAGGGATGTCCCGGATCGATCGCCAGCGGCGTGAGGATCGGCTCGAGATAGGTATTGAAGTAGTCCTCGACGGCGGCGCGATCGCGCTTCCCGAGCTCCGCGACGCGATCGATGCGAATCCCCTCCTTCCTCAACGCCGGCAGTACCTCGCTGCCGAGGGAGGAGTACATGCCGTCCAGGAGATTGCGGACCCGC
>DASXIH010000025.1:0-7801 GCA_036498125.1 Thermoanaerobaculia bacterium | reverse complement strand
CCGCCAACTACCCGTACGCGGTACTGGCGCCCATGGTCGAGCCGGGACTCCCGGCCCCCGAGCAGTACTCCGCCATTAACGAACACGCCTTCGTCGACACAGGCAAAGAGGCGACGACGACGTTCGCGATCGACGTCGACCGCGCGTCGTACGCGAACGTGCGGCGGATGCTCACGCACAACCAGCTCCCGCCCGCCGATGCGGTGCGCCTCGAGGAGATGGTGAACTACTTCACCTACTCGTACCCGCAGCCGTCGGGGAGCGACCCGTTCTCGATCACGGCCGAGGTTTCCGGATGTCCGTGGGATCCGACGCATCGACTGATGCGGATCGGCATCCAGGGCCGCAACCTCGACGAGTGGAAGATGGCGCCGAACAACCTCGTGTTCCTGCTCGACGTCAGCGGCTCGATGATGCCGTCGGAGCGGCTGCCGCTCATCAAGTCGGCGTTCCGGCTGCTCGTCGACAAACTCCGGGCCGAAGACAGCGTCTCGATCGTCGTGTACGCGGGCAACGCCGGCCTGGTCCTCCCGCCGACGTCCGGCGCCGACAAACCGGCGATCTTTGCAGCTCTCGACCGGCTCCAGGCGGGCGGCTCGACCGCGGGCGGCGCGGGCATCGAGCTCGCCTACAAGGTCGCCACGGACAACTTCAAGCCCGACGGCAACAACCGCGTCATACTCGCCACCGACGGCGACTTCAACGTCGGGATCTCCTCGATTGATGACCTCGAGAAGTTCATCGAAGAGAAGCGAAAGAGCGGCGTCTTCCTGACCACCATCGGCGTCGGTGACGACAACTACCGCGACTCCGTCCTCGAGACGCTCGCCGACAAGGGCAACGGCAACTACGCGTACCTCGACTCGATGAACGAGGCGAAGAAAGTATTCGAGCGCGAGCTGACCGGAACGCTCGTTACCATCGCAAAAGACGTGAAGGTGCAGCTGACGTTCGACCGCTCGCGCGTCGCGTCGTACCGGCAGCTCGGCTACGAAGACCGCGCGCTGGAGAACAAGGACTTCGAAGACGACACGAAGGACGCCGGCGAGCTCGGCGCCGGCCACTCGGTGACGGCGCTCTACGAGATCGTTCCGGTGGCGAACGCGCCGCAGGGAGAGATCGCGTCGATCAAGCTGCGCTACAAGGATCCGAAGGGCGAGACGTCGAAGCTCGTGGCGTCATCCGCGATCGATACCGGCACGAGCGCGTACGCCGCGTCCGCCGACATGCAGTTCGCCGCCGCCGTCGCGGAATTCGCGATGCTCCTTCGCAAGTCGCCGCACAAGGGCACGTCGAGCTACGCCGACGTCGCCGCCCTCGCCCGCGCCTCGCACGGCGCCGACCTCGACGGCACCCGCGAAGAGCTCCTGCGCCTCGTCGACACCTCGCGCGCGCTCAGCGGCGAGACGGGCACGATCGCGCGGAAATAGCGGCATAGCCGCATAGCGTCATAGCGGCATAGTCAGATCAAAGAACTATGCCGCTATGCACCTATGCCGCTCTAATCGCGCGGTATATGAAACGGCACCTCATCCTCCGGCGCGGCGGAGTACTCCCGCTCCTCGTCCGGAACCTGCCATTCGTCGTCTTCGTCGATTCCGAAGTAGCGCACCTCGTCCATCGTCTTCTCCTCAATGAGTGCCGAACTGCGCGGACTCGGTCGAGTTCGCGAGGGCTGTCGTCGATGCCTGTCCCTGCGAGATCACTTTGATGACCTCGTCGAAATAGCCGGTCCCCACCTCATGCTGATGCTTGGTCGCCGTGTAGCCGTGCTTCTCCGCCGCGAACTCCGCCTCCTGCAGGCGGGAGTACGCGCTCATCCCGTCGCTGCTGTACTCGCGCGCGAGCTCGTACATCGAGAAATTCAGCGCGTGGAAGCCGGCGAGCGTGACGAAGAGGAACTTGTAGCCCATCGCCCCGAGCTCGCGCTGGAAGCCCGCGATTTCTTCCGCCGACAGCTTCTTCGCCCAGTTGAACGACGGCGAACAGTTGTACGCCAGGAGCTTCCCGGGGAACTGCGCGTGCACCGCCTCCGCGAAGCGCCGCGCCTCCTCGATGTCCGGCGTCGACGTCTCCATCCACAGCAGGTCGGCGTATGGCGCATATGCGAGCGCGCGGGCGATCGCCGCCTCGACGCCGTTCTTGATCATGAAAAACCCCTCGCTCGTCCGCTCGCCGGTGAGGAACGCGTGGTCGCGCTCGTCGACGTCGCTCGTCAGCAGCGTCGCCGAATTCGCGTCGGTGCGCGCGATGAGGAGCGTAGGGACGCCGCAGACGTCGGCCGCGAGGCGCGCCGACTGCAGCGTGCGGATGAACTGCGAGGTCGGAACGAGCACCTTCCCGCCGAGGTGTCCGCACTTCTTTTCGGAGGCCAGCTGGTCCTCGAAATGGACCGCGGCAGCACCCGACTCGATCATCATCTTCATCAGCTCGAACGCATTGAGGCAGCCCCCGAAGCCGGCCTCCGCGTCCGCGACGATCGGCGCGAACCAGTGCGTATCGTTCTTCCCTTCGCTGTGGTCGATCTGATCGGCGCGCTGCAGCGCCTGATTGATCCGCTTGACGACCTGCGGCACCGAGTTCGCGGGGTACAGCGACTGATCGGGATACATCTGCCCCGCGAGATTCGCGTCGGCCGCGATCTGCCAGCCGCTCAGGTAGATCGCCTTCAGCCCCGCGCGGACCTGCTGGATCGCCTGATTGCCGGTGAGCGCGCCGAGCGCCGAGACGTACGGCTCTTCGTTGAGCAGACGCCAGAGGCGTTCCGCCCCCATCTCGGCGAGCGTGTACTTGATCTCGATCGAGCCGCGAAGCCGCTCGACGTCATCGGCCGTGTAGTCGCGGACGATCCCGTTCCAACGTTCGTCGCTTTCCCATTCGCGTTCGAGATTACGGACAGCTTTCAGTCGGGCCATGGATCAAGCTCCTTCGATTCGGATTAACTCTTCATATGCGGGCAGCGTCAGAAAATCGCCCAGCTCCTCGCTGAGGATCAGCCGGTCGAAGATCTCGACCGCCTTGTCGATGTGCGGCCGGGAGCCGATCGACTGCAACTCCTGCCCGCGGATCTCGCGATAGAGCGCCTCGTCGATCGTGCGGCCGTCATCGAGCTTCGCCCCGTGATGGATCCACTGCCAGAGCTGCGTCCGCGAGATCTCCGCGGTCGCCGCGTCTTCCATCAGGTTGTAGAGCGGCACGCAGCCGAGGCCGCCCAGCCACGACTCGAGATAGAGGATGCCGACATTGATGTTCTGCCGGACGCCCTTCTCCGTGATCGCCCCTTCCGGCAGCTCCAACAAATCACGACTCTGTGTGGCGCCGGCAATCCTGCCGGCGGCCTTTTCAATCTGATTCGCTCCCGGCATGTGTTCGTCGAAAATCTTCTTCGCCACCGGCACCAGCCCCGGATGCGCCACCCACGTCCCGTCATGCCCCGCGCGCACTTCGCGCAGCTTGTCGGCTTCCACCTTCGCCATCGCGGCGGCATTCGCCTCCGGGTCGCTCTTGATCGGGATCTGCGCCGCCATCCCGCCCATCGCGTGGATCCCGCGGCGATGGCAGGTCCGGATCAGCAGATCGACGTACGCGGCGAGGAACGCCTTGTCCATCGTGATCTGCGAGCGGTCGGGCGTGATGAAGTCGTGCCGCGACCGGAACTTCTTGATGAACGAAAAAATATAGTCCCAGCGGCCGCAGTTCAGCCCCGCCGAGTGGTCGCGCAGCTCATAGAGGATCTCGTCCATCTCGAACGCCGCGAGGATCGTCTCGATCAGCACCGTGGCGCGGATCGATCCGTTCGGGATCCCGAGCTCGCGTTGCGCGCGGACGAAAATGTCGTTCCAGAGCCGCGCCTCGAGGTGCGACTCCATCTTCGGCAGATAAAAGTACGGTCCCGTTCCGCGGCGCAGCAGCTCCTGCGCGTTGTGGAAGAAGTAGACCGCGAAGTCGAAGATCGACGCGCTCACCGGCTTGCCGTCGACCTGGAAATGCTCCTCGACCAGGTGCCAGCCGCGCGGACGGACCAACAGCGTCGCCGTCACGTCGTTGAGCCGGTACTCCTTCGCGCCGGAGCTGAAACTGATCGAGCGCCGGACCGCGTCGCGCAGGTTGTACTGCCCGTCGATGTTGTTCGCCCAGGTCGGCGCGTTCGCGTCTTCGAAGTCGGCCATGAAGACGTTGGCGCCGGAGTTCAGCGCGTTGATGATCATCTTCCGGTCGACCGGGCCGGTGATCTCGACGCGGCGGTCGAGCAGATCGCGCGGAATCGGCGCGACCGTCCAGTCGCTCTCCCGGATCTCGCGGGTCTCCGGCAAGAAGTCCGGCAGCTCGCCCGCATCGAGGCGCTTCTTCCGCTCCTCACGCTTCTCGAGCAGCACGCGCCGGCGCTGCCCGAACTCGCGCTCGAGCATCGTCACGAAGCCCGCGGCTTCCGGCGTCAGGATCTCGTCGAGATGCGGTACGTTCACGGTGTAAAGATGAGCATGCCCTTTGCCAAAGTCAACAAATTACGGCTGAACAGTAAGTTACGCTGTCGATCTTTGTAAAAGCGCGGCTGTAAATGTGTGAAGAGCTGTAAAATCGCTCAAAGCTCATGAGTACAGAGTTCAAACTCGGCGCCAAAGTCCGCTCGCTCCGCAGGAAAGATGGTCTGACCCAGACCGACCTCGCCGCGAAGCTCGAGATCTCCCCCAGCTATCTCAACCTGATCGAGCACAACCAGCGTCCGTTGCCGGCGCACCTGCTCGTGAAGGTCGCCCAGGCGTTCAAGGTCGACCTCGACTCGTTCGCGGACGACAACTCCTCCCGCATCGCCGGCGACCTCCAGGAGATGTTCGGCGATCCGCTCTTCGAGGAGCACTCGCTGACGACCGGCGACGTTCGCGAGCTCGCGGAGAACCCCGTCGCCGCCCGCGCCGTCCTCGCGCTCTACCACGCCTACCGCAGCTCCGCCGACTCGACCCGCGCCCTCGCCGCGAAGCTCTACGACGGCCGCGACTTCCTCGGCGTGAACCCGGCGCACCTCCCGTCCGAAGAGGTGAGCGACGTCATCCAGCACAATCTCAACTACTTCGCCGACCTCGAAACGGTGGCCGAGGAGCTGGCGCGGAGGGCGAAGTTCGACCGCCGCGATCTGTATCAGTCGATGACCAGCTACCTGCGCGCGAAGTACGGCGTCGAGATCGAGCTGACGCCGGTCAGCCGCGATCGTGCCGCCGTCCGCCGCTACGACAAAGAGCGCAGAGTGCTCGCGCTCTCCGAGGTGCTGCCGCCGTGGAGCCGGCTCTTCCAGGTCGCGCACCAGCTCGGCCTCATCGAAGCGGCGCCCGTGATCGACGCCATCCTCGAACGCTCCGCGAACCTGCTGACGACCGGCGAGTCGGTGACGCTCTGCCGCATCGCGCTCGCGAACTACTTCGCCGCGGCGCTCCTCATGCCGTACGACGGATTCATCCGAACCGCGGAAGACGTCCGCTACGACATCGAGCTGCTGCAGCACCACTACACCGCGAGCTGGGAGCAGGTCTGCCACCGCCTCACCACGCTCCGCAAGCCGGGCGCCGCGGGCGTCTCGTTCCATTTCGTCCGCGTCGACATCGCGGGGAACATCTCCAAGCGCTTCAGCGGCACCGGCATCCGCTTCGCGCGTTTCTCCGGCTCCTGTCCGCGGTGGGACGTCCACGCCGCGTTCCTCACGCCGAGCCGCATCCGGACGCAGCTCTCGAAGATGCCCGACGGCACCGCGTACTTTTGCGTCGCGCGGACGATCCGCAAGAGCTTCGGCTTCGCCGCCGGCGACGCGCTGATGGCGGTCGGGATCGGCTGTCCCGTCCCCGAAGCGAAGAAACTCGTCTACGCCGACGGCTACGACCTCGACAACCTCGAGGCGGCGGTCCCGATCGGGACTACCTGCCGCCTCTGCGAGCGTCTCGACTGCGAGCAGCGCGCGTTCCCGCCGCTCCAGCAGGGGCTCGTCGTCGATGAGAACGTGCGCGGCCGGTCGTTTTACGTACCGGCCGGCGCGGCGAATTCATCCCCGACTAAGCCGTCGCCTTCGCGCAGAACTGATCGAAAGCGGCGGTGAGCTCCGCGGCGATGTCCCACGGCTGGCGGCCTTCGATCTGCCAGCGCTCGATGATCTTCACCACCTCGCCGTCGCGCATCAGCGCGATCGCCGGCGACGACGGCCGGTAACCGGTGAAGTACGAGCGCGCGCGCTGCGTCGCCTCGACGTCGTTGCCGGCGAACACCGTGATCGCCTTGTCCGGCAGCGTGCCGTGCTGCATCGCGAGCGCGACGGCCGGGCGGGCCATCCCCGCGGCGCAGCCGCAAACCGAGTTGACCACCACCAGCACCGTCCCCTTCTTCTCGCCGAGGACCGCGTCGACGTCCGCAGCGGTGCGCGTTTCCTGAACTCCGTGCTGCGTCAGCTCCGCGCGCATCGGCGCGACGATCATTTCATCGTACATGTGTAGTCCCTGCCTCCGTCGATTGGAACGGAGATGATACTTCCTCACATTCCGGTCGCCGGCTGACACCCGCGGATGGCGGACGACGGCACGATTGCACTCCCTGACTGCAAGAATGCACCGACGCGACATCCACAGATGTCAGGCGCGTTGCGTGAACGAGATTGCGCGCCATCCCCGGATGTCAGGCGACCGCGTGCACGAGGCGGCGTGACGTCCGAGGATGTCACGCGGCGCTGTTCACGAACCGGCCGCGCCACCCGCAGATGTCAGCCAAATCAAATGGCGCAATCGCATGACATCCGTAGATGTCAAGCGGCAGCAAGAGTGTGATCCTCCGAGTGAATGGGAAGCTCCGCATGACATCCGGAGATGGCAGCCTGAGTGAAATGGATCACCGGCGTGCCATCCCGAGACGTCGCGGGCGTGAAATTGGATCATTCGCTCGACATCCCAAGATGACAGGCGCGTGAATCGCGGTGCTCATCATGCCATCTGCAGATGTCAGGCGGCTGCAAGAGCGCGATCTCCCCGTGAATGGGTAGCTCCCCATGCCATCCGGGGATGACCGCCGCAGTGAAATGGATCACCTGCGTGACATCCCAAGACGTCAGCTGGAGTGATTGGATCACTCGCTCGACATCCCGGGATCACGGACTAGTGAATGGCGTGCTCCCCCTGACATCCAAAGGTTGCTGAGGTACCATGAAATGCGATGACGGAGCGCAGGGTCGGGTCGCGCGATCACGATGCCATCTGCTTCGGGCTGATTGTCAAACGTCTGAGGATGCAGCGCGGGTGGCAGGTGCAGCAACTCGCCGAAGCTGCCGGCATGAACCGCGTTCACATCGGCGTGATCGAGCGCGGCGGCAATTCGCCGAGCCTCCTGACGTTCATCGCCATCTGCCAAGCCCTCGGCGCCGACCCGCCGACCGTGCTTCGCGAGATCCTCGACAACCGCGCCCTGTTCCAGCGCCGGACGTAGCCCCGGACGTCACAAGATGAATCGGGAGAGACGTTTGGTGAAATATCGCGCGCGGACGGAAAGTTGTGGGAGGTCCTTGACGCGAGAGCGATGCGATGCCATCATCGCGCCCCTCTCAGCGCCGACCGCCTCCCAGCGGTCGCCGGAAGCCAGTGTCGCGGGGTGGAGCAGTCTGGTAGCTCGTTGGGCTCATAACCCAAAGGTCGCAGGTTCAAATCCTGCCCCCGCAACCAATTGGAATCAACAACTTACGGCCACTGTCAAGGTGGCCGTTTTGTTTTTTCTAGGTCGTTTCTAGGTTGTCACCCAGAAACGGGCCATCCGTTCGCGTGGCCGTTCTTCGGCCGGC
>DASXIH010000024.1:0-11592 GCA_036498125.1 Thermoanaerobaculia bacterium | reverse complement strand
GCGGCTTCTTTGATGACGTAGATGTTCTGGCCGATCGCCGACGCCTTCGCGAGCGAGTCGAGCTCGCGCTCGACGGTGTCGGTCGAGTCGCGCTGGATGCGGTGCAGCAGATAGATCAAGTTGCGGAGGTAGTACGTATCGGCGTCGGGCCGCTCGATCTCCAATTCGAGCTGCGCGATCGCCGCCTCGCGCGCGTGAATCCCGTACGCCTCGAGGAACCCGAGGAGCGCGCGGCGGCGCTCCGCGCGCGCCTCGCCGCGAAGCTGCTCGAAGAGTTTGTAGAGGTGGAGCGTCGGGAAGAATTCGAGCGCGATCTTCAGCGCGGCGTGCTTGATCTTGTTCTCCGCGTATTTGCGGAGCTGCGCCTGGTTGATCGTCTCCGCAGCCTCGCCGCGGATCTGATCGACCGGCGCGATGTCGAGTTTCCGGTCGTTGATGGTGTCCTCGGCGACGTCGAGCATCCAGACGGCGGCGGCGAGCGAGCCTTCGTTGAACTTCTGCACCGCTGCGACGACCAGCTCGCGGAGGCGCTTGAGCGCCATGGTGTTGTCTTCCGCCAGGTCGATGACTTTCTCCATCGCGCCGACCTGCGCGGGCGGCCTGTAGGCGCCGGGCGCGACGTTCGGCAGATCCCACGACTGCATCCCGCCGCCGAGGATCACGAAGACGTTGCCCTCTTTGCCGCCGGTCAGCGGACGGATCTGGTTCAGGTAGTCGTTGAACTGCTGGCCGTTCTGCGCGCGGTTCGCCGCCATCGTGACGAGTTGCGCCAGCGCCTGCGGCTCGGCCTGCGCCATCGTCTGGCCGCCGGTTGTCGCCATCTGGCGCGTGAGACGGTCGAGGATGAGCGAGTAGCGCTTCGCCATCTGCGCCTCTTCGTCGACGAACGGGACGTTGCCGGAGAACGTCGGCAGGCGTTGGACGATCGGCGTCACCGGGCCGCGCGGGACGAGCGTCAGATCGCCCGACATCCGCATCGTGTTGAGGCTGGTGCGGAGGGTGTCGCGCTCGTCGACGGGGCAGATGCGGAGGGCGATGGTGGTGACGCGGTCGAGGTAGTCGGCAACGGCGTCGCGGTCGAGGAGCTTCATCTCGCCGGTGATGTAGACCTTGTGGAGCGCTTTGAGGAGGAGGTCGGACGGCGGCAGCGCGCGCGCACGGCTCTGCTCCGCCGACCATGCGCCGACGCGCTGCATCATCAGTTCCGGTGGCTGCGCCATCAGCACAGCCACTGCGTTGGCCGCTGCGTTCGGCGGGATCTCGTCTTCGAGGTACCGCTGCAGCTCCGACAACGCCGCGTCGACCAGTTGTGTCATGCCCTACCGCCCGTGCCGCTAGAGAAGAGAGGAGGGCATTCTATCGAAGACCTCGGTTGTCAGATGGCCGAGGACTGGCCGGTCCATATACGAACCAGGTAATCCAGGGCGATCGCCATTCCCTGGCGCTGGCGGACGGTGGCGATCAGCGGGACGGCCATCGCGAAGAAGAATCCGACCGGCGCGATCCACGTCGCCATCGAGAAGCCGAAGTAGACGACCGCGATGCCGAAGAGCAGCGGAATGCGGTCAGTGATGATCAGGAAGAACCAGGTGTCGCCATGGTCCGGCTGGTAGACGAGGCCGCAATGCGAGCAGCGCTCGTTGATCTCCAGCCACCGACGGAAGAGCTCGCCCTCGCCGCAGCGGGGGCAACGGCGGCGGAGGCCGTTGGCGAGCGTTTGTCGGATGTTGGGCTTGGGCACTCTTGAGGGCAACCTTGGCGCGGACGGAGCGATTCCGGGGACGTTACGCGTTATGCGTTATGCGTCAGAACTCGGCTCAAAGCGCATAACGCGTAACGCATAACCCATACGGGCACAACAGGTGCTTCGCCACTCCCCGGAGGTACCCGCAGTTGAACTTCCTCAGCCGTTTCCACGACCCCCTGTACGCCCTCTCGCGATTCGTCATCGGCCTGCTCTTCGCGGGCCACGGAGCCATGAAACTGTTCGGATGGTTTGGCGGAAAGATGCCGGGGCCGTTGCCGCCGAAGATGATGGCGGCGGGCATCATCGAGCTCGTGGGCGGGCTGATGGTCGCCGTCGGGTTTCTGACGACCATCGCGGCGTTCATCTGCTGCGGCGAGATGGCGGTGGCGTACTTCACGGTGCACGCGAAGATGCCGCCGAGCCCACTCTCGCCGTGGGAGAACAAGGGCGAGCTGGCGGTGCTCTACTGCTTCGTGTTCCTCTACATCGCGGCGCACGACGGCGGGAGGTACAGCATCGACGCGCTCTTCAGGAGACAGCCGACGCACTGATGAAACGGCGCAGAGCGATCGGGGCGGAGCTGGTGGATGGAGGTGTGCACTTTCGCGTCTGGGCTCCGGCGCGAAAGGAGGTCGCGGTCGTCATCGACGGCCGCGATCATCCGCTGGAGCGCGAGGCGAGCGGGCGCTTCTCGGGACTCGTTGCTTCGGCGGGGGCGCGCACGCGCTACCGCTTCCGGCTCGACGGCGAAGACGAGACGTACCCCGATCCTGCGTCGCGGTATCAGCCGGAAGGGCCGCACGGTGCGAGCGAAGTGGTCGGGCATCCGAGCAGAGCTTCTGGGCCGGATGCCGGATACCGGATGCCGGATGACCTCGTCATCCAAGAGATCCACATCGGCACGTTCACGCCGGAAGGAACGTTCCTCTCCGCGATCGAGAAGCTGCCGCTGCTCGCCGATGCAGGGATCAATCTCATCGAAGTGATGCCGGTGAGCGACTTCCCCGGCCGCTTCGGCTGGGGCTACGACGGCGTCGACTGGTTCGCGCCGGCACACATCTACGGCACGCCGGACGACTTCCGGCGCTTCGTCGACGCCGCGCATGCGCACGGAGCCGGCGTGATCCTCGACGTCGTCTACAACCACTTCGGCCCCGACGGCTGTTACTGGACGCAGTTCACCCCCGACTACTTCACGGACCGCTACAGCAACGAATGGGGCGCGGCGGTCAACTTCGCCAGCGAGGGGGTGCGCGAGCTCTGCACGGAGAACGCCGCCTACTGGATCGACGAGTTCGGCCTCGACGGTCTCCGCCTCGATGCGACGCAGGACATCCACGACCCGACCGACCCTCACGTTCTCGGCGACATTGCGCGCGCCGCACGCGCCGCCGCCGGCGATCGCACGATCTTCATCGTCGCCGAGAACGAGGGGCAGAATTGCCAGCTGATCAACGAGTACGGCGTCGACGCGATGTGGAACGACGACTGGCACCACTCCGTGCTCGTCGCGCTCACCGGACGCCGCGAGGCCTATTACACCGACTATTGCGGACGGCCGCAGGAATTCGTCTCGATGGCGAAGCGCGCGTTCCTCTATCAGGGGCAGTGGTATTCGTGGCAGAAGAAGCATCGCGGAAGCCGGACGGACGGCATCGACGCGCGCAGCTTCGTGCAGTACCTCGAGAACCACGACCAGGTCGCCAACTCCGCGACCGGCGAGCGCGCGTATCAACTGACCTCGCCCGGCCGCTATCGCGCGCTGACGGCGCTGCTGCTCCTCGGCCCGCAGACGCCAATGCTGTTTCAAGGGCAGGAGTTCGCGTCGTCGAAGCCGTTCCTCTACTTCGCCGATCACAATCCGGACCTGGCGGCCGCCGTCCGGACCGGGCGCGCCGAGTTCCTCTCGCAGTTCCCCTCGGTGAAGAAGATCGCCGATCGGCTCGCGCCCCCCGAGGCGCTCGAGACGTTCGAACAGTGCAAGCTCGATTGGAGCGAGCGCGACAACCATCACGAAGCGCTCGCCTTTCACAAGGAGCTGATCGCGTTGCGGCAGGCGTATCCGACCGAGCTCCTCGACGGTGCCGTCCTGGGTGAGCACGCACTCGTCCTCCGCTTCAAGGACGATCGCCTCCTCATCGTGAACCTCGGCCCCGCGCTCGACCTCGACCCCGTCGGCGAGCCGTTACTCGCCGGAAGCTGGTCCGTTCTATGGTCGAGCAGCGATCAGAAATTCGAGGAATGGCGTATCCCCGCAGAATGCGCGGTACTGCTGAAATCGGCCCCTCACCCGGCCTTCGGCCACCCTCTCCCCGCTTCGCGGGGCGAGGGGTAAATACGGAGGAGTTTCGACATTACCCTTCGCCCCGCGACAGCGGGGAGAAGGTGGCCGAAGGCCGGATGAGGGGCGTAACGGCCTACAACTCTTCGATCGCGAGCTTCAGGCGCGGGTGCTCCGGATCGGTGAAATCGATGTCTTCCCAGCGGAGCTTGTCCGGTTTCTTGTCGTGCATGCGGACGCCGAAGACGAGGGAAAAGCGCTCCACGAAACCGACGCGGCCGAGGTGCACTTCGCGGACGATCAGCTCCGTGCCCTGAAACTCGGCGACGATCTCTTCGATCCGGCCCAGCTTCTTGCCGTTGCGGTCGACGACCTGGCGTCCGGTCAGCAGCTCGACGTGAATCTCTTTCATGCGAATGGCAGCTTCGAGAGGACGCGGTCGCGCCACCAGCGCTCCCAGTCTTGCGGCGGTTCGTCCTTTCCGTCGATCTCGACCTTCACGTCGATCCCGACGTCGACCACCTTCTCCCACGGAATCCGATACCGCGGCTCGCGGCGGACGCCGAACCGCCGGTTCCACGCCAGCGCCCAGCGTTCGGAGCGCCGTCCGATGCGGCGCGCCAGCACCGCCGCCCCTTCTTCGATGAACGCGACGCGCGCCGTCCCGTCGTCGCGCACCTCGAGCACGAGGCCGTCGACTTTGCCGAACTTGCAATCGTGCGCGTCGATCATCTGCTGGTCGAGCACGTCTCCGATCAGCTTCATCCGCCGCCTCCCGCGAGCTGCAGCGGAATCGTGACAATCGCGATGACCGAGGCGAGAAGGATCGTGATGATCACGACGGCGTTGCCGATCGGACCGTTCGTGTGCTCGCGCAGATACTCCTCGTTGTTCATGAGCATCAGGAACGGGATGACGACCAGCGGCAGGATCACCGCGGTGAGCGCCATCGAGTACATCGTCAGCTTCAGCGGATCGACGCCCGTCAGAAGCGTCAGTCCGCTGAGCAGCAGGATGATCGAGTACGTGACCGCGAAGCGCGCCTCGCGGTGCGGCTTCTCGTTTTCATCCCAATTCCAGCCGAACGTCTGCGCCAGCATGTACGCCGTCCCCAGCGCGAGCTCGATGGCGGCGCCGAAACAACAGACGCCGAGGGTCGCCGCGAAGAGCGGCAGCGCCCAGCGGCCGAGCGTCGGAACGAGGATCAGCGGCACCTGCTCGTACTGGCTGACCTGAATGTTCTTCGGGAAGAAGACCATGCCGGCGACGACGACCACCATCACCGAAATGACGCCGCCGAACGACATGCCGGCGATCGCGCTGAAGCGATTCGTGCCGAGGCTCTTCTCCGTCCACTTGTCCTCGATGGCGCCCGACGAATAGAAGTGGAACATGTACGGCGCGATCGTGGCGCCGACGATGCTGATGGCGAAGAACCAGTAGCGCGCCGCGTCGTGATGCGGAAGCGTCGGAACGAGTCCGTGCAGGACGTCGCGCAGCGGCGGGTGATGCTTCCACGCGGCGACGACGAAGCAGAGCGCGCAGAGGCCGAGCATCGACGTCCCGTTCTCGATGATTTTCAGCGTCCCGGCCCAGATCATCAGCCACGTGGCGAGCATGACCGGGATCGCGAACACGCGAATCGGCCAGCCGGTGACGAGCTTGAGCGCCAGGCAGACGCCGCCGAGCTCCGCGGTGAGGACCATGAAGTTGACGATCAGCTCCATTGCCCGCGGCACGATGGTGAATTTGAATCCGAACTCTTCGCGGACGGCGTCGGCGAGCGAGTGCTTCGAGACCGCGGCGAGGCGTCCGGACATCTCGGTGAGGAAGATGAGGCAGATGGTCGCGACGGCGAGCGCCCAGATGAGCTGAAAGCGGAACGACGCGCCGCCGTCGGCGCTCGTCGCGATCGATCCGACTTCGAGAAAGCCGCCGATGCCGGTGATGATGCCGAGGGCGACTTCGAGGAGGTTCATCGCTGCTGGGCGGCCTCGCGAAGGCGCCGCGCCGACTCCAGCGCCTGCGTGCACGCGTCGCGCGCCTCGGCGCCGTCAGCCTTCTCGATGTCCTTCGACACCGCCTTCTCCGCGACCTCGGCCACCTGTCGCGCGTACCGAGGCGGAAGGTCGTGCTGCGCCAGTCCCCGCGACGCCAGATCGAGCGTCGCCGTCCACGACTTCGCTTCCTTCACGATCTTCTCGGTGTCCCCGCCCTTGGAGCAGGCCAGCGCGGCGACGAGGAGGGACGCAAGGACTGCCGGCTTCATCGCCGGGCAGGCTCTGCGAAAAGGTTGCCTACCTCGTCAGCGTGATCCTCACGTTCCCGCCGTCCGGGTAGCTTCGCTCCGTGAAGTGGATCTCGTCCGCGGTGGCGACGATCACGGTGGAGGAACGGGTGCCGTAGCGCGGGCCGGTCACGAAGACCTGTCCTTCGATATTGCTTGCGCCGGCCGACGGCGTCCCGAGGAACTGCAGGAGCGAGCGGGTGATGAGCTGCGGGTCGGAGGTGAGTTCGAGCAGCTCGCGCAGGATCTTCTCGGCTTGCGCGACCTTCTCCCACTTCGAGCCGATCGGACCGTTGCTGATCGCGAAGATGCTTCCTGGCGCGATCGGCTGAACATCCTTGCCGGAGTGCACGAACGTCCCGCCGATGATGCCGGTGACGAGGTGGAATCCGGCGTAGTCGGCCGAATGGTCCGCGATGTTGCGCGCATAGGCAGCCGGGTCGACGGACGACTTCACGTAGTCGCTCACCAGCAGCCCCCGGGAACGGCCGGCCGGATTCTCGCCGCCGCGTACGTTCGTGACCGCCGCCACCCGCCCTTCGCGCGTCACCGCCAGCCAGCTCCCGCGATGCCGCGCATCGCGCCCGCCGACCACGTTCGGCGCGTCGTTCCAGAACCCGGCGGCGAGCGTGGGACGGTCGTAGTCCTCGTCCCGGTTCGCCGCGAGGACGAGCGGGAGGTCGGGGTGGGCGTCATGGGCGAGCGCGATCAGGCACATAGCACTTCGCGGAGGATAGCCAACTTCGGGCGCAACCCAACGTCTATCACCACGTATTCACCAAAACGGGAGACTCGTATGCGCAAGCTTTGGAAGACTCTGGTGATCCTGTTGGTGCTCGCGGGAGCGAGCGCGGGCGTGTACGCATGGTCGCGCAGCGGCAAGGGAGACACCGGTCCGAAGCTGGTCGAGGTGACCAGCGGCTCGATCGTCGAGAAGGCGGTCGCCGTCGGACAGATCCAGCCGCGGCAGAAGTTCCAGGTCAAGTCGAAAATCTCGGGCATCGTCCGGCGGGCGCGGGTGGAAGTGGGCGATACCGTGCGCGCCGGCGATGCCCTTTTTGAGATCGGGCCTGACCCGACGCCGCTCGAGGTAACCGAGGTCGACCGGCAGGTCGATTCGGCGCAGGCGTCGTACAACCGGGCGAAAGTCGATTTCGACCGTGCCAACGAGCTCTCCAGATCCGGCGTCATGCCGAAATCCGATACCGACCAGAAGCGCGAGGCGTTCGAGCTCGCGCGTGTCGCCCTCCAAAAAGCGCAGCAGAACCGCGACCTGACGCGCAAAGGGCGGCTCACGCAGTCCGGCACGGAGTCGATCATCACCGCGCCGGCCGCGGGCACCGTACTGACGCGCAGCGTCAACCCGGGCGACCCGATCGTCCCCCTCACCTCCTACCAGCCGGGCACCGAGATGGCGACCATCGCCGACATGTCCGACATCATCTTCAAGGGAACGGTCGACGAGATCGACGTCGGAAAGATGCACGTCGGCATGCCGGCGCGGATCAAAGTCGGCGCCCTGCCGAGCGACGTCGTCACCGGGAAACTCTCGCGCATCGCGCCGCAGGCCCAGCAGAAGGAAGGCGCCACGCTCTTCGACGTCGAGATCGAGCTCGATCCGGGGCAGAAGATCACCCTCCGCGCCGGCTACTCCGCGAACGCCGACGTCATCATCCGCGAGAAAAAAGACGTCCTGACCGTCCCCGAGCGCCTCGTGACGTACGAAGACGGCGGCAAGAAAGCGACCGTCGAAGTGGCGCAGGCCGATCCGAAAGCGCAGCCGAAGAAAGTGGAGATAAAGACTGGCATCAGCGACGGACTCAATGTCGAAGTGATGGGTGGTGTGAAGAAGGGCGACCGGCTCGTCGAGCGCCCGCCGAAAGAGATCTCTTGACGCTAAACATCAAAGACGTCTTCCGCCAGCTCATGCGCGACCTGCGCGCGGAGAAGCTGCGCACGTTCCTCACCGTGTTCGGGATCGTGTGGGGAACGGTGGCGATCTCGCTGATGCTCGCGTTCGGGAACGGGCTGCACAAGCACCTGATCTACACGACCGCGGCGCTCGGCGACCGGATCGTCATCGCCTGGCCCGGCCTGACCTCGATGACGTTCGAAGGCCTCGGCAAGGGGCGGAAGATCCGCGTGACCGACGACGACCTCGCCGCCGTCCGCGACACGCCCGGCCTGAAGGCGATCGCCGGCGAGTACTCGAACAACATGAAGGTCGAGTACGGGACGAAGACGATGTCGGTCGACACCTCCGGCGTCACTCCCGAGTTCGGCGCCATGCGCAACTGCGTCCCGAAATCGGGCGGGCGCTTCATCGACGCCCCCGACCTCGCCGAGTCGCGTCGCGTGGCGTTCCTCGGCAACAAGCTCGCCACGAACATCTTCGGCGACGGGACCGATCCGATCGGCAAGACGATCCTCGTCCAGCACTCGCCGTTCACCATCATCGGCGTCCTGGTTCAGAAGGACCAGGACTCGAACTACTCCGGCCCCGACAACGAGAAGATGTTCATCCCGTCGACGACCTTTCGCGCGCTCAACGGCGACAAGTACATCGACAACATGATCTTCCAGGCGAACGTCGCCGGCGACACGAAGCAGATCATCGACCGGGTCCGCGCTGGGCTCTCGAAGCGCCTCCGCTTCGACCCGACCGACAAGGAAGCGCTGTCGTGCTGGGACACCACCGAGCAGTTCGCGTTCTTCGACATCTTCATGCTGGCGTTCAATTCGTTTCTCGGCATCATCGGCGTTCTGACGCTGATCGTCGGCGGCATCGGCGTCTCGAACATCATGAACGTCGTGGTCGAAGAGCGGACACGCGAGATCGGGATCAAGATGGCCCTCGGCGCGAAGCAGCGCTGGATCCTCTCGCAGTTCCTCATGGAGACGCTCTTCGTGACGCTCATCGGCGGCGCGATCGGATTCGTCATCTCGCTCAGCATCTGCGCCGTCTTCCCCTCGTCGTTGTATGAGTACGTCGGCAAGCCGGAAGTCTCCCCGCTCGTCGCCGCACTCACCGCCGCCGCCCTCGGCGCCGTCGGTCTCGTCGCCGGCTACTTCCCCGCCCGCGATGCCGCCCGCCTCGATCCCGTCGTCGCGATGAAACTATGAACACCGACCTCCACGTCATCTTCAGCCTCTTCGCGACGTCGTCGCGGCTGCAGAAGAAGCGCGCGTACCTCACGATCGCGGCGATCGCGTGGGGCACCGTTGCGATCCTGCTGCTCCTCGCATTCGGCGAAGGGATGAAGCGGCAGCTCGAGAAGAACCGCCGCGCCACCGGCTCGAACCTCGCCGTCATGTGGCCCGGCGAGACGCAGAAGCCTTACAAAGGGATGCCGCCCGGCCGTTCGGTGCGCGTCCGCATCGACGACGTCGAGATGCTCCAGCAACGCATGCCGGAGCTCGCGGCGGTGTTCGGCGAGGTGGTCTCGTACCGCACCAACGTCGTGTACGGCCGCAAGACCGTCAACGGCCGCATCATCGGCACGAACCCGCAGTACGGCGAAGCGCGCGTCCACTACCCGCAGATCGGCGGCCGCTTCATCACGCCGCTCGACGATCAGCAGCGCCGCCGCGTCATCTTCCTCGGCGACGAGATGGCGAAGAACATCTTCGGAAGCGAAGATCCGGTCGGGAAGACGCTCATGGTCAACAACGCGCCGTACACCGTCATCGGCGTCATGAAGCACAAGACGCAGATGTCGATGTACGGCGGCCCCGACGCCAACCACGCCATCATCCCGATCTCCACCTTCCGCGCGCAGTTCGGACGCGAGCGCCTGAACAACCTCGTCATCGAGACCAAGACCCCCGAGGAGATGCAGCCGGAGCTCAAGAAACTCAACGAGATCCTCGGCGCGAAATATCAGTACGACCCGGCCGACGACCGCGCCCTCGGGACGTGGGACATGGTCAAGTCCGCGAAGCAGCTCCACAACATGCTCCTCGGCATCGAGCTGTTCCTCGGCATCGTCGGCAGTCTCACGCTCATCATCGGCGGCGTCGGCGTGGCGAACATCATGTACGCCGTCGTGAAGGAGCGGACGCGCGAGATCGGCGTGAAGATGGCCCTCGGCGCCAAGCGGCGCTGGATCATCGTGCCGTTCGTGCTCGAAGGGGTGCTCTACACGTTCATCGGCGGCGCGGTGGGGATCATCATCGCGACGCTCATCGTCTCGCTCACGAGCTTCATCCCAATCGAAACGAACAAGGTGATGTCGTTCCTCGGCCGGCCGACGCTCTCACCGCAGATCGGCATCGCGACGTCGCTGATCCTCGGCACCATCGGACTGCTCGCAGGCTACTTCCCCGCGCGGCGCGCCGCCTCCGTCGATCCCGCGGCGACTCTTCGCTACGAATAGGAACCGAAATGGCCATCATCTCGATGAATCAGATCCGCAAGGTCTACGACACCGGCAAGGTGAAAGTGGAGGCGCTCAAGGGCATTGACCTGCACATCGACGCCGGCGAGCTGGTCGCGATCGTCGGCCCATCCGGCTCCGGCAAGTCGACGCTGATGAACCTCCTCGGCTGCCTCGACACGCCGAGCTCCGGCGAGTACCAGCTCGCAGGCGAGAACGTCGCCGGCGTCACGCGCGATCAACTCGCCGAGATCCGCAACCGCCGCGTCGGATTCGTCTTCCAGAACTTCAACCTACTGCCGCACATCACGTCGCTCGAAAACGTGGAGCTCCCGATGCTCTTCGGCGGCATGAAGCCGGCGCAACGCCGCGCCCGCGCCGAGGAACTGCTCGAGAAAGTCGGCCTCGGCGACCGCGGAGAGCACCGCCCCACCGAGCTCTCCGGCGGCCAGATGCAGCGCGTCGCCATCGCCCGCGCCCTCGCCATGAACCCCGACATCATCCTCGCCGACGAGCCCACCGGAAACCTCGACACCAGCTCCGGCGGCGACATCATGTCCCTCTTCACCGACCTCTGGAAACAGGGCCGCACGCTGGTGATCATCACCCACGACCCCGCCCTCGCGAAGCGCGCCGGCCGCGTCGTCGAAGTCCGCGACGGCATCATCATCAGCGATCACCGCAACGAGATCGCCGCGTAGCCCCGCCTCTGTGTGGCGCCGGCAATCCTGCCGGCGTAGCCGCGCGCAGCGCGGCCGCTCTTCCGCCAGCCAGGTGTCGCAGTGCGACATGGTGGGTGTCGCAGTGCGACATGGTGGATGTCGCAGTGCGACATGGTGGATGTCGCAGTGCGACATGGTGAGTGGCGCACTGCGACATGGTGAGTGTCGCACTGCGACAT
>DASXIH010000023.1:0-5188 GCA_036498125.1 Thermoanaerobaculia bacterium | reverse complement strand
TTAGATCGTCGGCGGCACGGCAAACGAACTGAAGGTGTAGTACGTCTGCGATGAGTTCCAGGAGCCGGTCAAACCGTCAGTCGTGCCGAGCGTGTCGAACGTCAACTCGTCGACCTTGTTGCCCTGGAGGTCGTACGCGACAAAGCGCGGCTTCAGATTTTCGACGTACTGGACGTAGATACGGCCGCCGGCGAGGGTCATCGCCTGGATTGGGAGGCTCTTGTTCTCCGGAACGATCTCACGCCAGTTCGCGCGTTCCGGGTTGGCGGCAGACACCGTCATGATCCGGACGTTGGGCGCATTCCAAAGCGTTGTGAGAACGAGGGTGTCACCCGCGAAATCGATCCCGGTCGTCACGTCGAGATCGTCGACCACCGTCTTGAAGGGAGAATCGGGAGCTGTAAGGTCTTTGAGAAAGATTTCACGACGCACGCGCGCCGCGCCGTTGTCGACGACCGCTGCGAGCCAGCGGCCGTCGTCCGATATTCCGAACGACACTTTCTTATCCGGCGAATAGCCGTCGCCGAAAACCTTCTCCTCGGCGCCGCCGTCGATGCTGCGGCGGAAGAGGCGCGTGCCTTCCGGCAATTCCTTCGAGTAATAGACGGTGCGGTGATCCGGCGTGACCGAGACGCCGAAATAGAGTCCCAGGGGAAGAGGAAGGCCGACCTCTCGCCCGCTGTCGGCGTCGAGGAAGTGGGGCGTGACTTCGTCCGCTCCGCCTTCGCGAACGTCGTAAACCACCAGTTTCCCGTCGGACGTGATGTCGTCAAACGTTACGTGCGTGGTGTGCTTTGGATTCCATGGTGCCGGATCGATCAGCAGATGATCGGGACCATGCGCTCCTTCGCGCATGTAGAGCGAAAACACTTCCTCGCCGGCAGCACGGCGGACGTAGAAGATCCGTCCGTTCCGTGGAACCGAAAGGTACAGCTGATCGCCCTTCAGAAGCTGTCCGGCGCGCGTGGAAAAGAGATCCTTCTCCGGACGATCGCCGAGGACCTTGTCCGTGTACGCGTTCTCCCGATCGATCCATGCGCGTGTCTCAGGACTGTTCTGGTCTTCGAGCCAGCGATACGGATCGGTGATCGTGACGCCGTGCAGCGTCTCGACGGCCGGCTTCTTCTCCGTCTTCGGCGGCGGAGTACTCGACGCGCAGCCGAAAGTGGCGATGACGCATATCGCGATGCACCAGCGCCGCTGTTCGGCTGTCACTTCGTCTGCCACCAGAGGAAGCCGAGGATCTCGGATTCGTTCTTGACCTGTTCGGAGACCGGCTCGCCGCCGGAGTGGCCGCCGGAGACGTGGTAGCGGATCAGGACCGGATTGTCCGAACCGGTTTCGTCCTGCAGCATCGCCGTCATCTTGCGTGCGTGCAGCGGCGCGACGCGCGTGTCGGCGTCGCCGGTGACGAACATGACCGCCGGGTACTTCGTGCCGGGAACCACGTGCTGGTACGGCGAGTAGGGATAGATCCACTGGAAGTCTTTCGGAGTGTCGGCGTTGCCGTACTCCGCCACCCAGAAGCTGCCGACGAGGAACTTGTGAAAGCGCAGCATGTCGATCAGCGGGTAGCTGCAGAGCACCGCGTGCATCAGATCGGGGCGCTGCACCATCGTGGCCATCACGAGCAGGCCGCCGTTGCTCCCGCCGGAGATCGCGAGGTGCTGGGGCGAGGTGTACTTGTTCGCGACCAGCGCTTCCGCCGCGCCGATGAAGTCGTCGAACACGTGCTGCTTCTGTTCGAGCATTCCGGCGCGATGCCACGCCTCGCCGAACTCGCTCCCGCCGCGGAGATTCGCGAGCGCGTAGACGCCGCCGTGCTCGGCCCAGATCACGGCGCGCGAGGAGAAGTTTGGGAGCTGGCTGACATTGAAGCCGCCGTAACCGGTCAGGTACGCGGGGGCGCTGCCGTCGCGCGGCGTCCCCTTCTTGTACATGACGAACATCGGCACTTTCGTGCCGTCTTTCGAGGTGTACCAGACCTGCTCGGTGACGAAGTCGTCCGAATTCACCGGGAGGTTCCGGCGATGGAAGATGCTCTTCTCCTTCGTCCGGACGTCGTACGCGTAGATCGTCGGCGGCACGGCGAAAGAGCTGAACGTGTAGAACGCGAACGGCGAGTGCCACGATCCGCCGACGCCGCCGACGCCGCCGAGGGCGCCGAGCGTCTCGAACGAGATCTCGTCCACCTGCTTGCCGGCGAGGTCGAAGCCCACGACGCGCGGTTTCACGTTCTCGAGATAGCGGACATAGAGGCGTCCGCCGGCGGCGCTGATGTCCTGGATCGCGGCGTTCTTGTTCTCCGGAACGATTTCGCGCCAGTTCGCCCGGACCGGGTCGTTCGCGCTCACCGCCATGACGTGCTCGTTCGGCGCGTTCCAGTTCGTTTCGAGCAGCAGCGTATCGCCGGCGAAATCGAAGCTGGTGCGCGCGTCGAGATCGTTGACGACCGTCTTGAACGGTCCGTTCGCGGCGAGGTCCTTGAGGAAGATGTCGGTCTTCACGCCGGCCGAGCCGTAGTAGACGATCGTGCCGAGCCAGCGGCCGTCGTCCGACATGCCGATCGAAACGATCTTGTCGGGCGTGTAGCCGTCGCCGAAGAGCTTCTCCTCCGGTCCGCCGTCGACGTTGCGCCGGAAGACGCGCGAGCCTTCGGTGAGCTGCTTCGAGTAGTAGACCGCGCGGTGGTCGGGCGTCACGGCGATGCCGAAGTAGCGCGCGAGCGGCAGCGGCGTACCGACGTCCCTTCCGGTGTCGACGTCCATGAAGTGCGCGGTGTTTTCGTCCGCGCCCCCTTCACGCACGTAGTACGTCATGATCTTGCCGTCGGGCGTGACGTCTTCGATCCCGACGTTCGTCGTGTGCTTCGGGTTCCACGGAGCCGGGTCGACGAGCAGCCGGTCAGTGCCGGTGAGACCGTCGCGAACGTAGATCGAGAAGACGTCGGCGTCCGCCGCGCGCCGCGAGTAGAAGAAGCGGCCGTTGCGGTAGACCGGCGCCGACGCCTGCTCGCTCTTGAGCAGCTGTTCGATGCGCGCGGAGAAAAGCTGTTTCTCCGGACGATTGCCGAGGACTGTGTCGGTGTACGCGTTCTCGCGGTCGATCCACGCGCGGGTGTCGGGGCTGTTCTGGTCCTCGAGCCAGCGGTACGGATCGGTGATCGAGACCCCGTTCAGCGTCTCGGTGACCGGCTTTTTCTCGCTTGCAGGGGGCGCCGGAGAAAAGCGCGCTGGGGCGGCGGCAGCTACAACCGGTGGAGCGGCCTCGACTGGGGCGGGCGCAGGGGTATGGGAGGCGCAGGAGAAGGCAAAAAGGGCCAGGAGAGTTATTGCGACTCGACGCATCGGCTCAAAGCTCCTCGATTCAGCAGGTTATGAGATCTCGTGAAACGACGGAATGCAATCCTCGGCACGGCGGGTTGAACTGTCGAAACGGTAACGGTCCATGAGCGCGCAATTGACGGTCATGACCGCCCGCGTAGAATAGTCGGGCCACGGTAGTCAGCGATAGAGGCCCATAGAGAAGGGGGGGATAGTCGGGATGCCTCTCGTTCACGTCAAAGAAGATGAGAGCTTCGAGAATGCACTGCGCCGCTTCAAGCGGAAATGCGAGAAGTCGGGCATTCTCTCGGAGCTGAAGAAGCGCCAGCACTACGAGAAGCCGAGCACGAAGCGAAAGCGAAAAGCAATCGCCGCTCGGAAGAAGGTTCTCCGCAAACTTGCAGAAGAGCGGAGAGCGGGATACTGATTCGCGCTTCGAACTCGATTCCGGATTACTGAATGGGACTCGCGGTAACGCGAGTCCTTTTCTTTTGGGTCACTGGTGACTGGTCACTGGTGCTCGAGCTTCTTCCAGTGACTAGTGACCAATGACCAGTGACCAGTGACTTGTCCAATGACCAGTGACTTGACCCCGCTCGAGCTCGACCGCGTCCTCACGCTGATTGCGCTCGAAGCGAAGACCGCTCCCGGCAAAGCCGCGCTCCTCGACAGGCGTCCGTTCACGACGGTTCGTGAATGCGAAGAAGCGCACGCCGACGTCGCGGAGATGGTGCGGTTCTACCTTACGGAAGGGCTGCTCCCGCTCGCCGGCGTCATCGACGTCGCGCCGCTCTTCGCACGCGAGACGGTGCTGGAGCTCGAGGAGTCATGGATGCTCGTTCGCGCTGCGCGCGCGACGCAGGCGATCCGCGAGTCGCTCCTCCGCATCGATGGCTACTCCCGCCTCGCCCGCCACGCGCAGGCGATCCCCGATCTCGGCGAGCTGATCTCGAAAACGAACAAGTACTTCACCAAGGACGGCAAACTGCGCGAGGAAGCGTCGGCCGAGCTGCGCGCGATCCGCAACCGCGTGCACCAGAAGCGCAACGCCATCCAGAAGCTCCTCACGGATGTGATGAACCGCAACGCCGACGCGATCCAGGAACCGCTGATCGTCCTCCGCGGCGATCGCTACTGCGTCCCCGTCCGGAGCGATCACCGCAATGCGGTCACCGGCATTCTCCACGAGCGCTCCGGCTCCGGCGCGTCGTTCTTCATCGAGCCGATGCAGGCGGTGGAGCTCAACAACGATCTCGCCGATCTCCTGATCCAGGAGCGCGAGGAGATCTTGCGCATCACGCGTTTCATCGCGAGCCTGCTGGTCGATTCGAGCAACGACATCAGGCTCGCGATCGACGTCGCGTCCGGCCTCGACGCGATACAGGCATGCGCGATCTTCCACCAGACGGTCGGCGCGGCGCGTCCGCTCTTCAGCGCGGATCGCGAGCTGCACATCATCGACGGCCGCCATCCGCTGCTCGACGAGCGGCTCGCTTCGGCGCGCGCCGAGGCATTCGGAGAGGAGCCGGCGGAACAGAAGTTCGTTCCGATGACGATCGATCTGACCGAGGACTCATGCGCGCTCGTGATCAGCGGTCCGAACGCGGGCGGCAAGACGATCGCGCTCAAGACCGCGGGGCTGCTCGTCGCGATGGCGATGTGCGGCCTCCCCGTCCCTGCCTCCGACGGAACGACGATCCCGGTCGTCGATGCGCTGCATGTACTCATCGGCGATGAGCAGAACGTGCTCGAACATCTCTCGACCTTCTCCGCGTATCTCATGCGTCTGAAGCGAATGCTGCAGCGCGTCACGAAGCGCTCACTCGTGCTCCTCGACGAGCTCGGGTCCGGCACCGATCCGGAGG
>DASXIH010000022.1:0-3145 GCA_036498125.1 Thermoanaerobaculia bacterium | reverse complement strand
CACATCGACTCGTCGGCGAAGGAGGCGAGCATTGAGCGGTAGCCGTCGACGGCCGAACGACAGTCGGAGCAGTCGACAAGGTGCGGATGAGTGTCTTGTCGGGTACGGTCTTCGGCCAGGAAGATCAGAAACTCTTCTTCGAAGTGCTCGTC
This sequence comes from Thermoanaerobaculia bacterium, assembly GCA_036498125.1. Lineage (GTDB taxonomy): Bacteria > Acidobacteriota > Thermoanaerobaculia > Gp7-AA8 > Gp7-AA8 > DASXHZ01. Next base: position 2,993 of record DASXIH010000022.1, on the reverse strand, counting down.
CGCGATCATCGATTGACCGCCGTGATGTTGGTGTAGATCTCACGGGCGCGGCGGAGGCAGTTGTGGATCAGCTTCTCCGCGTACCGCGGCGTCGTCTCGAGCTCCTTTGCGATGTCGTTCGCCGACCGCCCCTCGAAGTAGTGGAGGCGCAGCGTGTCGCGGCACTTCGGCTGCATGTAGCCGACGACCTTGCTCATCGTGAGCCGCATCGCGTGCTCTTCGGCCGTCCCCCACGTCTTCGGATCGCACGCATTCGCGTAGTCGTCCGGGAGGGACTCCGTCCTCCCCTGCGCCCGCCAGTAGTGGCGCGACGCGTTGCACATCGCGGCCACCAGCCACGATCGCACGTTGTCGATGCGCGTGCAGGTCTGGAGGAACGAGAGGAAGACGTCCTGGATCAGGTTCTCGGCTTCGCCGTCCGCGATGTGGAACTTTCGCGAGGCAATGTAGAGCAGCAGCGTGCGGTGCTCGATGTAGAGGGTCTCGATCTCATCCGCGCTCAGCAGATGCGGCTCGACCGGCTTCGACGCTTTCGCCGATTCGCGCTTCGACCGCCCGTCCGCCGAATCGGCGGCTGCGGTGGCAGGTACCTCCAGCGTCTCCTGTTCGAGCACGGTTTTCTTTCCTTCGCTCGGAGCGGCGGGCTCTTCTGGATTTATGGATTTGGTTAGACCCATACGACCTTACCACGAAACGGCAGACGACAAAAAGTTCCTTGATCCTCGGGGACCAGGGGGTATTGGTTTGATTTCCTTCTGTGCGGATATCTTCGCACATCCGCCGCTATCGATGCTATCCTCCGCGCCGCTTTGAGCCAGACAGATTCTCGCCGCGCGATCGACGCGATGTGGGAGCAGTCGATCGTGCCGACGCTCCAACAGTACATCCGCATCCCCAACCAGTCGCCACTTTTCGACCCTGAGTGGCATCGCAACGGCCACATGCATCGCGCCGTCGCCCTCGCCACGAACTGGGTCGAGCAGCAGAACGTCCGCGGCCTGAAGCTGGAAGTTCAGGAAATTGAAGGACGTACGCCGCTGATCTTCATGGAGATCGACGGCAACGCGAAGTCGACCGTCCTGATGTACGGCCACCTCGACAAGCAGCCGGCGATGGTCGGCTGGGAGGAAGGCTACGGTCCGTGGACTCCGGTCATCCGCGACGGGAAGCTCTACGGCCGCGGCGGCGCGGACGACGGCTACGCCATCTTCGCCACGATCTCGTCCATCAAGGCGCTGCAGGAACAGAACATCCCCCACTCCCGCATCGTCGTCATCATCGAGTGCTGCGAAGAGAGCGGCTCGCTCGACCTCCCGGCCTACATCGACCTGCTCGCCGACAGGATCGGCACTCCCCGTCTCGTCGTCTGCCTCGACAGCGGCTGCGGGAACTACGACCAGCTCTGGCTGACGACGTCGCTCCGCGGCTCGATCGTCGGCAACCTGAACGTCGACATCCTCACCGAAGGCGTGCACTCCGGCGACGCGAGCGGCATCGTGCCCTCGTCGTTCCGCATCATCCGCATGCTCCTCGAGCGGCTGGAGGACGCGAAAACCGGACGCATCATCCCGGAATGGCTCTCCACCGACGTTCCCGACGAGCGCATCCAGGAAGCGCAAGCTGCCGCGCGCGTGCTCGGTGACGAAGTCTGGAACAAGTTCCCCTTCGTCGACGGCGCCCACCCGATTTCAAAAGACACCTTAGAGCTCCTCCTCAACCGGACCTGGCGCAGCGCGCTGTCGTACATCGGCCAGGCGGGAATGCCCGATCTTCTCCAGGCTGGCAACGTGCAGCGGCCGAAGACGTCGATCAAACTCTCGTTGCGCATCCCGCCGACGCTCGACGCGACGGACATCGACCGCAAGATGAAGGAGCTCCTCGAGAGCGATCCTCCTTACGGCGCGAAGGTCACGTTCGAGCCTGAAAAGGGCGGCGGCGGCTGGAACGCTCCAGTGATCGCGCCGTGGCTCGAGGAGTCGATCGCCCGCGCTTCGACGGCTCACTTCGGGAAGCCCGTGATGACGTGGGGCGAAGGCGGGTCGATTCCGTTCATGGGAATGCTCGGCGCGCGCTATCCGGCGGCCCAGTTCGTCGTGACCGGAGTCCTCGGCCCGCACAGCAACGCCCACGGTCCGAACGAGTTCCTCCACATCGAGATGGCGAAGCGCCTCACGGCCTGCGTCGCCGACGTCCTGGCCGACGAGAACCGGCAGCCGTAACAACGTTTCCGCGCGTCGCGCGTACCATTGATGGACGTGCTGATCGCGGCTCTCATCTACGGAATCGTGCTCGCCGGCGAACCGGTGCGGTTCGACGCGAATCAGAAGATCGCGTTCACCGACGCGCAGCTGCACGCCACCTCAGCGGCAACCCGTGAAGGCCTGGTGCGGTTCGCAGCAACACCCGACGGCCGCCGCATGCTCCGGCATTTCGCGACCGCCGAGTACACGATCATCGTGTCCGAGAGTGACGACGATAGCGAGGTCGCGAGCGCGCCGGAGCCGGGGATCGCGACGCTCATTGCAGCGAACGATCACTCGATTCTGAAAAAGTACGCGATCGTGCTGCATCCGGTCGCGTTCTCGCTTCCCGACGGTGCGACCGCGCTGCCGAACCAGGCAACGACGCCGGCCGACCAGATGGCCGCGGCCTGGGCCGCAGAGCTGCTGCACATCGACTTCTATGCGCGCGGCATCAGCCTTCCGCATCATCAGCGGGCCGACTTTCAGCGCGAATGGCGCACGATCGCCAACGAGCTCGGATTCCCCGGAATGCTCCACGGTGAAGACGACGAGCGCGGCGGCCCGGGCACAGGCCGTGTCATCTTCATCGGCGGCGAACGCGCCCGGCGCCGCTACTAGGCGTGGCCGCCGCGATACTTCAGCTCTCCTGCCTCGACCCGGACCGGCAGCCGGTTCTGCGGCGGCGGTAGCGGACAGGTCGCGAACGGCGTGAACGCACACGGCGGGTTGTACGCCTTGTTGAAGTCGATG
>DASXIH010000021.1:0-8706 GCA_036498125.1 Thermoanaerobaculia bacterium | reverse complement strand
ATCCGCTCGAGCGCAACTACGGCTTCAACTTCACCGGCCTCGGGACGAAGACGAATGCCGCCTGGATCTACAACTGGGTCAAGAATCCGAAGGCGTACTACCCCGAGGCGCCGATGCCGTCGCTCCGCCTGAGCGATCAGGAGGCGTCCGACATCACGGCATACCTGCTCCTCCAGCAGAAGCCGCAGTTCATGCAGCAGCCGATCGCGCCGCCCGATGCGAAGGCGGTACACGACCTCGCGAAGGCGTACCTCATCAACACGCTCTCCGACGTCGACGCCGAGGCGAAGCTGCGGTCCATGCCGATGCAGGAGCAGCTCACCTACCTCGGCCAGCGCAGCATCGAGAAGTACGGCTGCTACTCCTGCCACAACATCAAAGGCTTCGAGGGCCTCAAGCCGATCGGCACCGAGCTGACGATCGAAGGCTCGAAGGCGCTCCACCTCTTCGATTTCGGCTTCGTCCACGAGTACAAGCACGAGAGCGGCAAGGAGGAGCACATCCTCCACACCGTGCCGTCGTGGGTCTACAACAAGGTCCGCAGCCCGCGCGTGTACGACGACCAGCGCGCGAAGACGTACAACGACAAGCTGAAGATGCCGAACTTCCACCTCAGCGAGGACGAAGCGCGGATGGTCACGATGGTCGTCCTCGGCCTGACGAAGGACAAGGTCGGCCTCGAGAAGATGGCCGAACGCGATCCGGTCTCGCACGCGGCGGAAGAAGGACGCAAGCTCGTCTCGCAGCACAACTGCCGCGCGTGCCACGTCGTCGACGGCTACGGCCGCGCGATCGCGTCGCAGATCGCCGACGCGAACTTCTACCCGCCCGACCTCTCGCCGGAAGGAGGACGCGCGCAGTCGCCGTTCCTCTACAACTTCCTCAAAGACCCGACCGTCATGCACATCCGGCCGTGGCTCAACGTCCGGATGCCGACCTTCCACTTCAACGACAAGGAAGCGAACACCCTCGTCTCCTTCTTCGCGGCGGAAGGGAAGGCGCAGACGTTCGACAACCAGTACACCGTCACGCCGTCGCAGCAGAACATCGCGGTCGGACGCGAGATCTTCACGATGCTCCGCTGTGCGCAGTGCCACGCGATCACGCCGGTGAATCCGGAGAATCCGCCGGTGCCGAACGTCGCCGACGCCACCGCGCTCGCGCCGAACCTGACGCTCGCGCGGGTCCGCCTGCGCCACGACTGGATCCCGGACTGGGTGCGCCGGCCGAACGAGATGATCCCGAACACCCGGATGCCGACCAACTTCCCGCGCGATGCCGCGACGGGAGGGTTCAAGTCGCCGCTGGCGATGGCCATCGACACGCCGCAGTTCGCGCAGTACAAGACCGCGCTGCTGCCGTACTTCAACAACGATCCGAAGGAACTGAAACGGACGATGGGCGATCCTGTCGCCCTCACCGACTATCTACGCGACTACATCTGGAGCATCGGCATCTCGCAGATGCGCGCCGCCGCTCCGACCGAAGGCCCCACACTGAACGCCCCGAATCAGCCGCCGCTCCCGCCGCCCAGCGGCACCGGGGTCGCGACCACGGGACGGTAGAGATAAGGAGTTGTTCGACTCATGAGCATGAAAAAATTCGTATCGTTGATGTTCGCCCTCACGTTCGTATTCGTGATGGCGTGCGGTAAGGGACACGAAGCCGCGTCGAAGGAACAGGAAGGGGAGGACGACGAGGCGGGGCAGACGACCACCGCGGCCGCGACCAACACGGCCGGCGGCGCTCCCGCAGCCGCCACTCCCGCCGCCGGCGCACCCGCGGTCGCCGATGCGGCGACGCTCTCCGGCACCGTGAAGTTCGCCGGCACCGCGGCGAAACCGGCCGCCATTCAGATGAGCGCCGACCCGTACTGCCAGTCGCAGCACCCGAACGGGCAGGGCGCCGAGGATGAGGAAGTCGTCGTCGGAGCTGGCGGCGAGCTCGCGAACGTCCTCGTCTACGTCAAGAATGCGCCGAACGGCCCCGCGCCGTCGACGCCCGCGACCATCGACCAGAAGGGCTGCCGCTACTACCCGCACGTCCAGGCGGTCGTCGTCAATCAGCCGATCGAGATCAAGAACGACGACGCGACGCTCCACAACATCCACGCCATGCCGGCCGTGAACTCCCAGTTCAACGAAGGCCAGCCGGTGCAGGGGATGGTCGCGAGCAAGAAGTTCGACAAGGTCGAGATGACGCCGTTCCGCATCAAGTGCGACGTCCACGGCTGGATGAAGTCGTATATGGCCGTCATGCCGCACCCGTACTTCTCCGTCTCGAAGATGGACGGCCAGTTCTCGATCCCGAACCTGCCGCCGGGCACCTACACCATCGTCGCGTGGCACGAGAAGTACGGCCAGCAGGAGCAGCAGGTCACGGTAGGACCGAAGGAAACGAAGCAGATCAGTTTTTCATTCAAGGGCTAGCTACTAGTCACCAGTCACTAGTCACTGGACGGCAGGGGGTACCGTGGCACCTAAACGTCAGCTCAGGGTCGGGAAAGAATGGATGTACGCGGGCGACGCGGAGAAGCTTCTCCGCGAGGCCATGCGCATCCAGGAGGAAGAAGACGCGCGCCATGGGGGACACAAACAGTCCTTCATCAGCAAGTACGTCTTCTCCATCGACCACAAATGGATCGGCATCCAGTACGGGATGACGGCGCTCTGCTTCTTGCTCTTCGGCTTCAGCCTGATGCTGCTGATGCGGTTGCAGCTCGGATGGCCCGGCCACTCGTTCAGCATCATGAAGATCCTCGGCGAGAGTCGGGCTCCCGGCGGCATCCTGCTCCCCGAGGCGTACAACCAGCTCGGCGCGATGCATGGGACCATCATGGTCTTCCTCGCCATCGTGCCGCTCGCCGTCGGCGCATTCGGCAACTACCTCGTCCCGCTGATGATCGGCGCGCCCGACATGGCCTTCCCGCGGCTCAACATGGCGAGCTACTGGTGTTACCTGCCGGGCGGCCTCGTGATGCTCGCCAGCTTCGCGGCGACCGGCGGCACCGCGCAATCCGGTTGGACGTCGTACCCGCCTCTGTCCGACATCGCGACCGAGGGGCAGACCTGGTGGCTGGTCGGGATGATCTTCCTGATCACCTCGTCGCTCCTCGGCTCGGTCAACTTCATCGTCACCATTATCCAGCTGCGTGCGAAGGGGATGACGTGGATGCGTCTCCCGTTCTTCGTCTGGGCGCAGTTCGTCACCTCGTTCCTGCTGCTCCTCGCGTTCCCGCCGCTGGAAGCCGCCGGCGTCCTGCAGCTGATGGACCGCGTCGCGCACACCAGCTTCTTCCTCCCGAGCGGTCTCGTCGTCAGCGGCACCAAGCTCGCGGTCGCGGGCGGCGGTAACCCGCTGCTGTGGCAGCACCTCTTCTGGTTCCTGGCACACCCCGAGGTCTACGTCCTGATCCTGCCGGCGATGGGCATCATCGGCGAGATCATCGCGAACAACACCCGCAAGCCGCTGTGGGGCTACAAGAGCCTCGTCGGCGCGGTGACGTTCCTCGGCTTCATGTCGTTCGTCGTGTGGGCGCACCACATGTTCATGACCGGCATGGGCACCGTGATCAGCGCCTTCTTCCAGACGACGACGATGATCATCTCGATCCCGTCGGTCATCATCCTCACGGCGCTCCTGATGTCGCTGTGGGGCGGTTCGATCCGCTTCAACGTGCCGATGCTCTTCGCGCTGGCGTTCCTGCCGATGTTCGGCATCGGCGGCCTCACCGGCCTTCCGCTCGGCCTCGCGGCGACCGACATCCACCTGCACGACACCTACTACGTCATCGGCCACTTCCACTACGTGGTGGCGCCGGGGACGATCTTCGCGATGTTCGCCGGCATCTACTACTGGTTCCCGAAGATCACCGGCAAGAAGATGAACGAGTTCCTCGGCAAGGTGCACTTCTGGGGATCGTTCGTCGCGATCAACGGCATCTTCATGCCGATGTTCGCGCAGGGACTCGCCGGTGTATCGCGGCGCCTGTACGACGGCGGCCTGCAGTACCACCACGCCAAAGAGATCGCGGCGGCGACGAACCCGTTCATGTCGATGTCGGCCTGGACGCTCCTCGCGTTCCAGCTGCCGTTCATCCTCAACTTCTTCTGGAGCATGGCGTTCGGCAAGAAGGCCGATGCGAACTTCTGGCAGGCGACGACGCTCGAGTGGGCGGCGACGACCTCGCCTCCGCTCGGACACGGGAACTTCGCCGTCATCCCGGTCGTGTACCGCGGGCCGTACGAGTACAGCAATCCTGAGTACACCGAGGCGGACTACCTGCCGCAGCACCACGTCATTGGCGAGCTGCCCGCGACCAGCGGCGGCGGAATGCTCACCGCGGCCGCGGTCGCACAGAGGGAGGCGTAATTGGACGCGCACGCACACGCTGGAGAGCACGAGATCGAGATTCCCTACGCGATTTACCCGCGTCCCGACACCGGCCTGTACAACGGCAAGCTCGGGATCTGGCTCTTCCTCGCCTCGGAGGTCATGCTCTTCGGCGCCCTCTTCTCGTCATACATCCTCCTCCGAACCGGCTCGGTGGACTGGCCGCGCGGCTACACCTTCCTCAACATCCCGCTCGCGACGGCGAACACCTTCATCCTGATCGCGTCGTCAGTCACCGTGGTCCTGGCGTGGGCGAACCTGCGCCTCGGGAACCTGAAGCTCGGACGGATCTTCATCACGATCACGATCGCCTGTGCGCTCCTCTTCCTCATGAACAAGGGGATCGAGTACCACCACGAGTTCGTCGAGGGCCGCTCGCCGAGCACGAACAACTTCATGGCGCTCTACTTCACGCTGACGGGGCTGCACGGGCTGCACGTCATCGGCGGCGTGATCGTCTTTGCCTACTTCGCCGGACCGGGCGCGAAGATGTGGCACGAGGACCGGAACCGCTACACCAACCGCATCGAGATCGCCGGCTTGTATTGGCACTTCGTCGATCTCGTCTGGATCTTCCTCTTCCCGACTTTGTACCTACTGTAGGAGAGTGCCGTGAGCGACCACGCGATCATCGAGGTACCGCCGCATTCATCCGCCGACGAGGCGGAGCATGCCGGCGTTCACGATCCGAACCTGCACCACAGTCCCGAGGAGATCAAGCGCGAGGTCCGCGTCTACCTCATCGTCTTCGTGGCCCTCGCGGCGCTGACCGCGGTGACGGTCGGCTCGTTCTACGCGCTGAAGTCGTATCCGGTGAGCGTCGCCATCGGAGTGGCGCTGGCGATCGCGCTGGTGAAGGGATCGCTCGTCGCAGGCTACTTCATGCATCTCCTTTCGGAGAAGAAGCTGATTTACGCCGTGCTGATCCTGACCGTCTTCTTCTTCGCCGTCCTCATTTGGGGGCCCTGGCTGCACCACAACTCGCCGTTCAACTGACGTTCATTCGAGATGTCTCTGCGGATCTTTCATGTCGTTTTCATCATTGCGTCGATCGTTCTGTCGCTCTTCGTCGCCGTCTGGGCCGTTCGTGAGTACCAGGCGACGCACAGCGCCGGCGCGCTCGCGCTCGGAATCGTCTTCGTCGTCGGCGGTATCGCGATGGTCGTCTACGGCCAGCGCTGGTTCAAGAAACTGAAGGAACTGTCATGAAGAGCGGAGAGCGGAGAGCGCAGAGCGCAGATCCTTTCCCTCGCCCCGCGAAGCGGGGAGAGGGTGGCCGAAGGCCGGGTGAGGGGTATTGGCGACTCGCGCTGGTCGTCCTCCTCATCGCCTTGCCGATCGCAGCCAGCGCTTGCCCCGTCTGCTACGGCACCCAGCAGACGCCGCTGACCAAGAGCGCCGGCAACGGCGTCCTCTTTCTCCTCGGCATCGTCGGTTCCGTTCAGGTCGGATTCGTCGCGCTTTTCGTCAGCTTCTGGAGGCGCACCAAGGCGCTGCAGCAGAAGCGTGAGCAGTTCCAGATCATCGAGGGTGGGAAAGAACGATGAAAGACTTCCTCGGCCAATGGATGCCGCCCGATTACTCGAAGCACGGGGCCGCGCTCGATGACCTCAGCGCCGCCGTCCACTGGGTGATGCTCATCCTCTTCGTGCTCTGGGGGGCGTATTTCGTCTACGCGCTCTTCCGCTTCCGCGCCTCGCGCAATCCGAAGGCGAGCTACGCCGGCATGAAGTCGCACTTCTCGAGCTATCTCGAGACCGGCGTCGCGGTGGTCGAAGTCGTCCTCCTCGTGGGCTTCTCGATCCCGATGTGGATGAAGTGGACCGCCGTCCCCGAGGCCTCGAAGAACCCGCTGGAAGTGCGCGTCGTCGCCGAACAGTTCGCGTGGAACGTGCAGTACCCCGGCAAAGACGGCGTCTTCGGCCGCCGCGACGTCAACCTCGTCACCTCGACGAACCCGCTGGGCCTCGACCTCAAGGATCCCGCCGCAAAGGACGACATCGTCACCCTCAACCAGCTCCACATGCAGGTCGACCGGCCGATCGTCATCCATCTCTCGTCGAAGGACGTCATCCACAGCTTCTTCCTGCCGTACATGCGCGTGAAGCAGGACGCCATTCCGGGACAGGAAGTCGCCATCCACTTCACGCCCGCCAAGACCGGCAGCGACGGCTTCGAGATCGCCTGCGCCCAGCTCTGCGGCCTCGGCCATTACCGCATGCGCGGCCAGTACGCCGTCCACACCAAGTCCGATTTCGAGAAATGGCTCGGCGACAACGCGCCGGCAGCCGTGAGCACCTCCGCTCCCAATCCCGTTCCGGCCGCAACTCCCGCGCAGAATCCCGCGACCGGACAGGCTGAACCCGTTCCCGGCCAGGCGCCGCCGCAGTGAGGTATAACGCTTTCTAATGAGTCTTCCCCTGGAACCCACCCCGGTTTGGTTACGCCGCTTCACGAAAGTCGTCGCGTTCTCCACCCTGATGCTGATCTTCGCCGGAGCGATGGTGACGTCGACCGGCTCCGGCCTCTCCGTCCCTGACTGGCCGCTCAACTACGGCATGATCATTCCGCCGATGGTCGGCGGCATCCTCTACGAAGCAGGCCACCGTCTCATCGCGTCGTTCGTCGGATTCCTCGTCGTCATCCAGGCCATCTGGCTGCAGGTTCGCGAGCCGAAACGCTTCGTCCGCATGCTCGGCTGGACCTCCCTCGGCGCCGTCATCGCGCAGGGCGTCCTCGGCGGCCTGACCGTTCTCTTCCTCCAGCCGCACGCCCTCTCCGTGGCCCACGGCGGACTCGCCGAGATCTTCCTCTGCATCAACGTCTCGATCGCGTTCTTCACCTCGCGATCGTTCCTCGCGCTCCGCGAGCAGAAGATCGACCACGCGCCGGTCGCTGCCACGACCGCGCTGGTCGCCATGGTCTATCTGCAGATCATTGCCGGCGCGGTGATGCGTCACCTCGGCGCCGGCCTCGCGATTCCCGACTTCCCGCTGTCGTTCGGACACCTCGTCCCCGCGTTCACGTCGCCTGCGATCGCCGCGAACTTCACCCATCGCATTGGCGCGGTCCTCGTCACGATCGCGCTGATCGTCGCGATCTCGCAGGCACTCCGGTTCAAGGAGCTCAGGAAACTCGCGATCGGTCTCATGGCCGTCGTCGCGCTGCAGATCTTCCTCGGTGCCGAAGTCGTCTGGTCGGGTGATCCGAAGCTCTATCACGCGCTGACAGGTGCGGCCTCGGTCAAGCACGCCGCGATCATCAGCTTCCACGTCGTCACCGGGGCGCTCACCCTCGCGCTCTCGATGCTGCTCGCCCTCACGACGCGAACCGTCGCTCGACAAGCGGCGCCCGCCGAGGCTGGTGCATTTGTCGCACGCGAGGTGACGGTATGAGCGTGGCCCCCATCGAAGTCGTGCGGCCGACCTTCGCCGCGACCTCCCGCGACTACCTCGAGCTCTCGAAATCGCGCATCGTTCTCATGGTGCTGATCACCACGGCGGCGGGATACCTCGTCGCCGCCAAGTCGATCGACGCGATCGCGCTGCTGCACACGCTCCTGGGCACCGCGCTCGTCGCCGCGGGCACGAACGCGCTCAATCAGTACGTCGAGCGCGAGCACGACGCGAAGATGCGCCGCACGCGCCTTCGTCCGCTGCCCGACGGCCGGATCGCGCCGCGCGCCGCGCTGACCTTCTCGATCCTCATCGCCGTCATCGGCACGCTCTACCTCGGCTTCCTCGTCAACTGGCTCACCGCGTTCCTCGGCGCCTTTACTCTGACGAGCTACATCTTCGTCTACACGCCGCTCAAGCGGATCTCCACCGCCTGCACGATCATCGGAGCCGTCCCGGGCGCCATCCCGCCGCTGATGGGATGGACCGCCGCGACGAACCATCTCGCACTCGGCGGCTGGATCGCCTTCGCGATCCTCTTTTTCTGGCAGCTCCCGCACTTCATGGCCATCAGCTGGATCTACCGCGAGGACTACGGCCGCGCCGGATTCGTGATGACCTCCGTCCGCGACGGCAACGGCACCGCGACCGCGCGCCAGGCGATCTACTACAGTCTCGCCCTCCTCGCCGTCAGCGTCATCCCGACGTTCATCGGCATGGCGGGCGTCGCCTATCTGATCGGCGCCGTCCTCCTCGGCGCCGCCATCACCGTGGCCTCCGTCCGCTTCTTCTTCGAGCGGAGCAACAAGACCGCCATGAAGCTGTTCATGACCTCCAACCTCTACCTGATCGTGATGATGCTCCTCTTCGTCATCTCCGCCCGCTCGTGAAAAACAACTCCGTCATGACGGGGGTCCTC
>DASXIH010000020.1:0-3261 GCA_036498125.1 Thermoanaerobaculia bacterium | reverse complement strand
CCACTGCTCCGTGTAGCGGCCGTCGACCCCGTCGAAGCCGAGGACGATCACCTTCTGCTGGGCGGCGCGGGCCGCGAGCGGAAACACGAAGAGCAGGAAAAGAGGGAGTGCAAGACGCCGCATCGAAGCGAGATGATATCGGAAGCTGGGCACTCGTCTTGTAACGGACCGAGCCACAAAGGAGTCGTGAAAATGAAACTTCGGCACTTCCTCGCCCTCGCGATCGCGCTTTCACTCGTCGCCTGCGGCGGCGAAAAGAAAACGGGAGCCGCAGGGAAGAAAGACACGCTGGTGATTGCGTGGCAGTCGAGCCCGACCAACCTCGACATCCGCGTCGGCAACGACAACGCGTCAGGCCGGATGTTCGACCTTATCTACAGCGGACTGGTGCGCATCACTCCCGACATGAACTACGCGCCCGACGTCGCGGAGAAGTGGGAGATGCCCGACGACAAGACGATCATCTTTCACCTCAACCCGAACGCGAAGTTCCACAACGGACAGCCGGTGAAGGCCGCGGACGTGAAGTGGACGTACGACTCGCTGATGGATCCGAAGTTCGTCACCGCGAAGAAGTCCGGCTACGCCACCGTCGACCACATCGAGGCGCCGGACGAGCACACGGTCATCTTCAAGCTGAAAGAGCCGAACGGCGGGCTCTTCGACAATCTCACCCTCGGCATTCTCCCGACGGGGGCCGACACGAACGTCTACAAAACCAAACCGATCGGCTGCGGGCCGTACAAGGTCGTCAACTTCGCGCCCGACGACCGCCTGGAGCTCGAAGCGTTCGACCAGTGGCACCTCGGCGCGCCGAAGATCAAGCACGTCATCGTGCGCGTCATCCCCGACGCCACCACGCGCGTCCTCGAGATGCGGCGCGGGACGGTCGATTTCGAGGTCAACAACATTCCGTTCGAAAACGTGAGCGAGTTCGAGAAGAACGCCGACTTCAAGGTCATGAAGACACCGGGATCAGTGTGGCAGTACCTGATGTTCAACCTCCACGACCCGATCCTCGGCAAGCTGGAAGTGCGGCAGGCGATCGCGCACGCGATCGACCGGCAGAAACTGTCGCGCGACGCCATGCGCGGTTTCGCCATTCCCAGCGACACGATCTTCGGTCAGGGCCACTGGGCGCGCGCCGAAGGGTTGCCCGCCTATCCCTTCGATCCGCAGAAAGCGAACCAGCTCCTCGATCAGGCGGGATACAAGAACGGGCCGCAGGGACGGTTCTCGCTCACGTTCAAGACCTCGAACGACGCCGAGGCGCTGCTGCGCGTGCAGATGATGCAGCAGATGCTCAAGGAAGTCGGGATCAACGCGAAGATCGAGCAGAGCGAGTTCGGCACGTTCATGGAGGCCATCGGGAAGGGGAACTTCCAGCTCTTCTCGCTGTCACGGAACGGCGTGCAGGACCCCGACTACCTCTACAACATCCTCTACTCGAAGAACGCGCCGCCGGAGGGGCAGAACCGCGGCTACTACTCGAACCCGCGCGTCGACCAGCTGCTGGTGGAAGGCCGCGGAACGTTCGATCGGGCGAAGCGGAAACCGATCTACGACGAGGTGCAGAAGCTCGTGCAGCAGGACCTCCCGTACCTCTCGCTGTACCACCAAGTCAACGCGGCGGTCATGCGAAAAAACATCGACGGCTACGTCCCTTACCCCGCCGGCTTCTTGTTGTCGGTGCCACAAATGAGTATTCATTAGGCGTGGTCGATCCTCAGATCGCCGTTCTCCGCATCGCGCTCGCGTTCGTTTTCGGCGCGGTCGCGGGGATCGAGAGGGAGTGGCGGCACAAGGTCGCCGGCATCAAGACGAACGCGCTAGTCGCGATCGGCGCGGCGGCATTCGCGCTGATGTCGGACACGTTTGGGCCGAACAACCACAACCCGGCGCAGCTTGCGGCGGCTGTCGTGACCGGCATCGGCTTCATCGGCGCCGGGGTGATCATCCATCGTGGCGCTACGGTTCAGGGGGTCACGACGGCCGCCACGCTCTGGGCCAACGCCAGCATGGGCGTCGCGCTCGGTCTCGGCTACTTCGCGATCGGCGTGACGGTCTTTGCGGGCGTGATCATCGTGCAATTCATACTGCCGCCAATCGTTGCGTTCGTGTCCGACCATGGACCGCGTGATCGTGATCGCTGATCGGTCACATTGACCCAGCCGTCGAAAGGCAGCGCCCCCGCAGCCCGGGTGTCAACGCAGGGGATCGTTGACACGCGGGAACGCCGCCGTTCCACGGCTGCGTCGCGGCAGGAGTGCCGATTGGGGAAACTCTCGCGCGTGCGCCGTGTGTCAGACGCGGGGCGGCCCGCGGGTTTCGGCTTCCGGCGCGAGGATGAATGCCGGAACGCGCTGGTGCTCGGTCGAGACCCGCGCCAGCTCGATGAGCAGGAATGCGATCGCGAACGAGGCGAGGATGGCGAAAACATCCTCGATCGAGCGATCGACATTCATCATGTCGTCGGAGGCGGAGATGATCGGGAACAGCAGCGCCAACGCGAACGCGAGCGCCAGGAGCGCCCTGCCGTCACGGCGATGTCGGACCAGCGTCGCGAACGATCCGATCGCGATTGCCAGCCACGCCAGGTTGAGCAGTTGCTCGATCACCACCATCGATTATGCGCCTGCACGAGCGGGACCAGCAAATCGCCGATCCCGCTCGCTCTCCAGATCAGACGATCAATCGCCGCAAACGGTTTCGATCAGGATCGCGCAGACCTCGTACGGATCCATGTTCGCGGCCGGCCGGCGATCCTCGAAGTACCCCTTCCCGTCCTTGACCGTCCCCATCGGAATGCGCGTCGAGGCGCCGCGGTCGAGCTGGCCGTAGCGGAACGCATGGATCGGCGAGGTCTCGTGAAGACCCGTCAGTCGCTCTTCGTTGTGCGCGCCGTAGACCTTGATGTGGTCGTCGTGCCGCAGCTCGAGTTTCTTCATCGCCGCTTCGATGACCTTCAGGCCGCCGTCGGCGCGCGTCTCCTTCGTCGAGAAGTTCGTGTGTGCACCGGCCCCGTTCCAGTCGCCTTTGACCGGTTTCGGATAGAGCGTGGCGGTGACGCCGAACTCCTCGGCGATGCGGTACAGCAGCCAGCGCGCGAGCCACAGCTCGTCGGCGACGTCCGGCGCCGGGATCGCGCCGATCTGGAACTCCCACTGCGCCGGCATGACCTCGGCGTTGGTTCCGTAGATGTGAATGCCGGCGCGCATGCATGCGTCGGTGTGCGCCTCCACGATGTCGCGGCCGAACACC
>DASXIH010000019.1:0-9968 GCA_036498125.1 Thermoanaerobaculia bacterium | reverse complement strand
CGCGTTGCTCTTCGCCGTCGAGGGTGGCGGCGGAGCGGGCGCAGAGCTGGGTCATCTGGTCGCGGATGTCGGTGGCCCACTTCGCGTAGATGCGGTATTTGAGGGCGTCGCCCTGGGTGCGGCCGGTGTTGGCGTCGAGCTGGCTAATGCGGCGTGGCAGGGCGGCGAAGTGTTTCGCGACGTCGGCTGAGTGCGCGAGCCAGAAGATGGCGTGGTAGTCGCTGAGGAGGTTGGAGAGGAGCGCGTTCTCGGCGGTCTTGATCAGCGCGTTGAGGTACGCGGTGAACGACGCCTGCATTTTCTCGCGGTGGGTCTGTTCGCGCGAGATGTGCCACGCGATCTCATCGGCGAGCCAGCGGTCGAGCCGCGCGTCGAGCTCGCGGATGACGGTGGTCTCCATGACCGGAAAGCCGAGGGTCGGCGGCTGGGTCTCGTCGGCCGGGAAGATGCGGTACGGCTCGGGAAGGAGCCACTCGGCGCGCGGGAAGATCTCGTCGACCACGCGCGTGACCTCCGACGGGACGAAAAACGTCGCGGAGTCCGGCCTTCCGGCCAGATAGGTCAGCAGGGTGGAGAGCATCGCTGAATCGAGGGGGAGTATACGAGTTATGCGTTATGCGTTACGAAACCCATCACGCGTAACTCCTAACTCGTAACGCGTAACTATAATCGGTCTCATGTCCACCGCCCTCGAACCCATCACCTGTCCTCGTTGCAACGGCTCGGGATGGCTGCCGGTGCCGGGGGACTCGTTGCGGGTGGAGCCGTGCGGGTGTCAGGGGGATCTGCGGCGGCGGCAGCGGCTGGCGAGTGCGCAGATTCCGAAGCGTTATCAGCACTGCACGCTCGATTCGTTCAAAGAGAAGCTGCCGGTGCTGAGGAATGCGAAGGCGCGGGTGCAGGAGTTCGTCGATCTCTGGCCGGCGACGGATGAAGGCCGCGGGCTGCTGCTGATGGGGCCGTGCGGCTCGGGCAAGACGCATCTCGCGGTCGCGGCGCTCGTCGACGTGATCAACAGCGGCAAGCCGGGACGGGCGCTGTTCAGCAATTTCCAGGACCTGATCCAGGAGATCCAGGCGTCGTTCGATTCGGACGAGGTGCCGAGCAAGTCGGAGCTGCTTCGTCCGCTGCTGGAGACCGATCTGCTGGTGCTCGACGAGCTCGGGTCGCAGAAGCCGACGACGTTCGTCCAGGACATCCTCTATTACGTGATCAACACGCGGTACAACGAAGAACGGACGACGATCTTCACGACGAATTACACCGACAACCCCGACGCAAAGGAGGAGCCGCTCGCCGCCCGCATCGGCACGCGCCTCCGCAGCCGGCTGTACGAGATGGCGAACCTGGTGCCGTTCACCGGCGCGGCCGACCACAGGCGCAATACGTTGTGAGGTTACTGGTGGCTGGTCACTGGTCACTGGGAAAGGCATTTGATCTACTAGTGACCAGTAACCAGTGACCAGTCACCTCATGAAGCGGCCGCTGCCCGACGTCCTTCGCCGCGGGTTGGAGAGTGCGGTCGCGAACTGGCCGCTGATCGCGCTGCGGATCGCGGAGAACGTCGTGTTCTTCATCATGATCGTGGTGTCGATCATTGCGGCGGTGGTGCCGGTGCTGGTGTCGATCGGGATCGCGGCGTTCGACGTGGACAATCCGGCGGAGTCGGCGACGGCGATCGGAACGTCGTTGATCGAGCATCTCTCGGTATTCCTCTGGATCTTTCTCGGCGCGCTCTTCGTGGCCTTTCTGATGATGGTGATCCACTCGTTCGTGATGGCCGGCTGCGCGCAGACGCTGGTCGACGCAGATCGCTCGCGCGGCACGTTGAAGGTCTTCAACATGGAACGCTGGGTCAGCGGCGGGAAGCGGTCGACGTGGACGGTTTTCTGGATCTACAACATCACGTACGGCACGACGCTGATCCCGGTGCTGGTGCCGCTGGTGCTGACGCTCGCGGGACTCCTGGCGTTCCACGACCGGATGATGCCGGTCGCGGTGATCGGTTGTTTCGGGATCGCGGCGGCGCTGTTCCTCTTCGTGATCGCGTGCGTCATCGCGTCGATCTGGTCGCTGAAGGCGATGGTCATCGCGGCGGAGCACAACCTCGGCGCGTCGGAGGCGGCGAAGCTGGCGTGGGCGGAAGCGAAGGCGGACTTCGGTCGGCATTTCGCCGTGGCGTTCATCCTGCTCGTGATCAGTGTCGGCGGCGCGGCGACGATCGGCACGTTCTCGATGTTCTTCACGATCACGCCGGCGCACAACGCCTACATGTCGCTCGCCTTCGCTCCGGCGCGGATGGTCGCGTCGGTGTTCCAGGGCGCCTTCACCGCCGCGGTCGGGATGTGGATGCTGGCGTCGTTCGCGGCGCTTTCGGATCGGCCATGAACTACGAACATCTCTTTTCCCGCGATGCGCGAGCTTTCCGGCCGTCGGCGATTCGCGCGTTTGCGAAGTACATGAACGACCCGAACGTGATCTCGTTTGCGGGCGGAAGCCCGAATCCGGAGACGTTCCCAGCGGAGGAGATCGGGGCGATTGCGGAGCGGGTGGTGCGGGAACGGCGGCACGTCGCGCTGCAGTACGGCCCGACACGCGGTCTTCCTCGGCTATGCGCATTCATCGCGCAGAAGATCGGCTGCACGCCGGACGAGGTGATCGTCACGACGGGATCGCAACAGGCGCTCGATCTCATCGCGCACACGCTGCTCGATCCGGGAGACACGGTGCTGGTCGAGCTGCCGACGTACATCGGCGGGACGGCGTCGTTCCATGCGCGGAGCGCGACGCTCGCCGGCGTGGAGCAGGACGACGACGGGATCGTGCCGGAGTCGCTGGCGGAGGTCGCGGCGCGCACGCGGCCGAAGCTGCTGTACGTGATCCCGAATTTCCAGAATCCATCCGGACGGCTGATGACGCAGGAGCGGCGGACGCGGGTGCTCGCGATCGCGCGCGAATTCGACTTCATCGTGATCGAGGACGATCCGTACTGTGAGCTGGTGTACGTCGAGAATGCGGACACGACGCCGATCAAGTCAGCCGACGACGAGGGCCGGGTGATCTATCTCGGCTCGTTCTCGAAGGTGCTCGCGCCGGGGCTGCGTTGCGGGTTCATCGTGGCGCCGCCGGCGATCGCGGCGCGGCTGGAGATCGCGAAGCAGGCGGCGGATCTCTGCTCCGGGATGCTCGATCAGTCGATCGTCGACGAGTTCTGCGCGTCGGGCGCGCTGCGGCCGCAGATCGACAAGGTGCGAGCGTTCTATCGCGGCAAGCGCGCGACGCTGCTGTCCGCGTTGGCCGAGCACTTCACCGGCCGCGCGACGTGGACGGATGCGGCGGGCGGTCTGTTCACGTTCATGACTCTCGCTCCCGAGGTCGATACGGCGGCGTATGTCGAGCGCGCGGTCGCCAACGGCGTCGCCTACATCCCCGGCGCCCCGTTTTTCGTCGACGGCTCCGGCAGGAACACCATGCGGCTCACGTTCGCGAAAGAGACGGACGAGCGGATGCGCGACGGCGTCGCGAAGCTGGCGAACGTCTTCTCGTAAGCCTAGAACGCCTGGCCGCTGGCGAATGACACCAGCAATCCGCGGCGGCGGCCAAGCTCTGTGTTGAGGGGGTAGGCGACGTCGATGCGGATGAGGTTTTTGGGGCTGCGCGGGAGGCCGATGCGGATGCCGACGCCGACGTCGCTTTTGACGGCGAGGAGTTTGGAGGCGCCGCCATACGTCGCGTTGCCGGTGTCGAAGAAGGCGACGACGCCGGGGGAGACGAGCTGCGCGACCTCGCGTCCGAGGTAGATGCGCTGCTCGACGTTGGCGATGAATGAGCGGCTGCCGGTGAAGGCGTGGAGGCGATAGGCGCGGAGGCCGGTGAGGCCGTCGGCGAAGAACTGCAGGTCCTGGTCGAGGCGCCAGCCGTCGGTGACGGTGACGCGCGCGACGGTGGCGGTCGGGTGGCCGGTATCGAAGCGCTTCACGTAGTTGACGGTGGCATTCGCGACGGAGTTCGCGGCGCCGCCGTCGAAACGCGACTCGATCGAGAACGACGGCATGATGAAGCTGGTGGCGCCGAGGCGTGTGCCGTCCGCGGCGCAGGCGCGGGCGAAGAACGTGTTGGAGCTCGTCCCGAACACGCGCGGCGAGAGGGCCGTCTCGATCGAATAGGAGCCACCGAGGTTGAAGTCCTCGTAGCGAAGGTCTTTGTTGATGAAATTGAGCTTCACGAAGTCGTTGACCGCATGCTCGTAGCGGACGAACGCATACCGGAAGTTCCGTGATGCCGGCAGCGTCGCGCCCGACTCCTCGGCGAAGTCGTCGCGCGCGACGCGAAGGCCGCTGACGAGGCGGTTCGCGCGGGCGTCGTTCGGGTCGAATGCCCGGCCGAAGCTGGCGACGATCCGGCTCGAGTCGTGGCGGAACTGGTCGGTGGTCTGGCCGGCGACGTAGAGCCGGTCATCCTGGCGCAGCGAGTCGAAGTCGAAGTCGGCCGACCACGGCGCGGCGAACGCATAGAACGGGCGCCCGAGGCTGAAGGCGTGCTCGTAGCCGTCGGAGTTCATGCCGTAGGTGACGCGCGCTTTCCAATACGACGAGTTGACGGTGGGATCCTGGTAGTCGATGAGGAAGCGGGTGCGGTCGACGGTCTTGTCCCAGCGCAGCGCCATCGCCTTGCCGCTGCCGAAGAGGTTCGTCTCGACGATCGAGGCGCCGACCTGGCTGGCGCCGCCTTTGTTGCCGGCTTGCGTCTCGGGCGCGATCGACCAGGAGTCCTGCGTCGTGACGATGACGTCGACGACGCCGTCGTGTGGCGGCTGGGCGACGACGCTCGCCGACTTCAGGAACCGCTGGCCGCGCAGGTTGCGCTCGGTCTCCGCGAGCCGCTCCGGACGGAACGGTTCTCCTTCATGGAAGAGAAGGAACTTGCGGATGACGGACGCCCGCGTCTCGAGGTGCAGCCGGTCGGCGAACCCGAAAAGGGCGCCTCGGTTTGCCTCGTCTTCGGAGTAGACGTCGAGTGGCCGCACGATGACTTTTCCGACGCGGAGCGGTGCGGCGAATACACCCGTGCCGAGCAGCAACGCGAGGAAAACCAGGGACCATTTCAACTGTGCGGTCAGAGTAGCAGAGTTTTGTTATCCTGAACGCCGACACCACATCGGAGGCAAATCCCACTTGGACGGACATCGCGGAGGCTGGATCGAGATCATTGCCGGAGGCATGTTCTCCGGAAAATCTGAGGAGCTGATTCGGCGTATGCGACGCGCGTTCATCGCGCGGCAACGCGTGCAGGTCTTCAAACCGGCGCTGGACGACCGCTTCGGCGACGGCGAGGTCGTGTCGCGCGACGAGCGGCGGCTGAAGGCGATGTCGGTCGGGACGGCGAACGAGCTGCTGGCGCGCGTCGAGATCGGCGTGCAGGTGGTCGGCATCGACGAGGTGCAGTTCTTCGACGCCGGAATCGTCGAGGTCTGCATGCAGCTCGCGGACGCCGGCATCCGGGTGATCGCGGCGGGGCTCGACCAGGACTACATGCGGCGGCCGTTCGGCCCGATGCCGGGGCTGCTCGCGGTGGCCGAGGAAGTGTCGAAGATGCACGCGGTCTGCGTGCGGTGCCGCGGCGCGGCGCACTACTCGCAGCGTGTGAGCGGAGGCGACGCGCAGGTGGAAGTGGGCGACTCATCGTACGAGGCGCGCTGCCGCGGGTGCTATGAGCCGTATCGGGCACAGCCGGCGGATGAGCCGGAAGTGCAGCTCACGATTCCGCAGCCGGTGGTCGGCTGACGACTTTTGTCACTTCGTATTGCAGATCGCGTCATTTCGGGCGATCTGCGCTGGAGCGATTGGGTCCCCAAACACTAGACCTGGTTTGACTTAGGTCCTCCTGACGGCGTTGGTATTGCGATTGCCGAGTAGGGAGCTGGTCTTTGGTAGGAATCGGAGGCAAAGTTGCGTCGAAGAGAGAGAGGCTTCACGCTGATGGAGCTCCTGATGGTGGTGGCGATCATCGGCATACTCGCGGCGATCGCGATTCCCAACATGTTGACGGCCATTCAGCGCGCGAAGCAGAAGCGGACGATGGCGACGATGAAGGCGATCTCGAACGCCTGGGAGTCGCGTGCATCGGACTTCACGCAGTACAACGCGGCAGGCGTGTCGGCGGGACTCCTCGGCGCGTCGAATCCGGCGACGGCGACGGACGTGGCGGCGATGCTGGAGCCGACGTACATCCGGTCGATGCCGCGAGTCGACGGCTGGAATCGGGCGTTCAATATCTTTCTGGACCAGCCGATCGGCGGCAGTAACGCGCAGCGCTACGTGATCGTCTCGTCCGGCAAGGACGGCATCTTCGATGCGAATCCGGTGACCGGGGTCATCACGAATTTTGACTGCGACCTCATTTACAGCAACGGGTCGTTTGTCTCGTATCCGCCGCAATAGAGTCCGTATACTCGCGGGCGGATGGCGCGACGCGCGATTCTGCTGCTGCTGATCTTCCTGCTCGCTGCGTCGCTCGAGTGCAGGCGCGCGGCGTCGGCGAATGAGGACCCGCTCGATGCGGAGGCGCGCCAGGCGCTGATCGCCTATCTGCGGATCGATACGTCGAATCCGCCCGGGAACGAGAGCGCCGGCGCGAAGTATCTCCAGCAGATGCTGGCGCGCAACGGGATTCCGGCGCAGCTCGTCGGAAGCGATCCGCGGCGGCAGTCGGTCTACGCGCGCCTGCGTTCCGGAACTAGCGAGAAGGCGCTGCTGCTGCTCAGTCATGTCGACGTCGTCCCGGCAGCCGCGAACGAGTGGACGAAGCCGCCGTTCGCGGGGGTCGTGGAGCAGGGCTACATCTGGGGCCGCGGAGCGCTCGACGTCAAATCGCTCGGGATCGCCGAGGCGCTGGCGATGATCGAGTTGAAACGGACGAACGCGCCGCTGACGCGCGACGTCGTTTTCCTCGCGACCGCTGACGAGGAGGCGGGCGGCGTTCACGGCGCGAAGGAGCTGCTCGACACGCGCCGCGATCTGTTCGACAACGTCGGTTACGTGCTGAACGAGGGCGGCTACAACGAGACCGTCGTCGATCGCGTCGTCTTCTGGGGCATCGAGGTGCAGCAGAAGGTCCCGCTCTGGCTGCGGGTCCATGCGACCGGCGCGAGCGGCCACGCCGCGGCGCCGCCAGACGACGGCGGAAGCGTGGTGAAGCTGGTGCACGCGCTCGACGGGATCGAAAAGATCGAGACGCCGTACCGCGTCACGCCGGACGTCGCGCGGTACTTCCACGAAGCGGGTGCCGCAAGGAAAGACGAACGGGGCGAGGTGCTGCGGAACATCGAGAATGAGATCGGCGGTGAACGGATCAAGCGCGTGCTCTCGCCGTCGTACCGCACGCTGCTCCGCGACACGATCGCGCTGACGCACGTCGCTGCGGGAACGTCGACGAACTCGATCCCGGCGAGCGCGGTGGCCGACGTCGACATCCGCCTGCTTCCGGACGAGACGCACGACGCGATGCTGCAGCGCGTTCGCCAGGCGGCCGGCACGAATGGAAACGTCGAGGTGCTGCTGACGAGCGAGCCGGTCGCCGCGACGAGCAGCGACACGGACCTCTTCCGCGTGCTCGACCAGAAGATGAAAGAGGACGAGCCGGGGTCGCGTGTCGCCGCGATCGTCGGCGCCGGGACGACCGACAGCCGCTATTTCCGTTCGCGCGGAATCGTGGCGTACGGGATCGCGCCGTTCAAAGTGAACTACTACGACGCGGGGACGGTGCACGGAAACGACGAGCGGATCCGGACGCAGTTCTTCGCCGAAGGGACGCGGCTGGTGCGGGCGGTGGTGGGCGGCTTCTGCGCGCGCGCGAAATGAAGCGTCACGGAATCGCGGCCGCCACGATCGTGCTCGCGGCTCTCGCCGTCTTCGGCCCGGCGCTAATGCGCAACGAGGTGTTCACGTTTCGCGATCACCTCGACTACTTCCAGCCGTTGCGCTGGTTCACGACGGAGCAGCTGCGCGCCGGCTCTCTGCCGCTCTGGAATCCGTACAACGCCTCCGGCGAGGCGTGGCTCGCGAATCCGCAGACAGGCGTCTTCTATCCGCCAGCATGGCTGTTTCTGATCCTCCCGTTCTCGACGGCGTACGTCTCGTTCCTCCTCTTCCATGCGCTCCTGCTCGGCGCCGGCACGTATCTATGGTTCGTCCGGCGCCACACGCCCGCAGCGTCGCTCCTCGGCGCGGTTGCGCTGATGCTGTGCGGGCCGGTGCTGTCGCTGCTCGACGTGCAGAACAATTTCGCGACGTTCGCATGGCTGCCGTGGGTGCTTCTAGTCGCCAGTGACCAGTTACCAGTGACTGGTGGGGTCGTTCTGGCGATGTCGTTCCTCGCCGGCGAGCCTTTCCTGGCGGCGATTGCCGCTGTCTGTTTCGTCGTTCTGAATCGCGATTTTCGAACGGTGATCCAGGCAGCGCTGATCGCCTTCGGGCTGACGGCGGTGCAGCTCTTTCCGTTCCTCGAGATGCTCGCCGGGAGCAATCGGGTGGCAGGGTTCGATCCGAGCGACGTGTTGCGCGGATCGATGCCGTTGCGCGACTGGCTGCTGGTCGCGATCCCTCCTCGGCTGGCGCAATTCCATTCGGCACAGCACTTCATCTTCGTCCTGTATGCGAGCGTGTTCGTGGTGGCGCTCGCGCTGATCGGCGCGATCGTTCGTTGGCGGCGTTCGTGGCTGCACCTCGGCACGATCGCGCTCGTCGCCCTCGTCGCGATCGGGCCGCGATGGCTGCCGCATCTCCCGCTGACGATCTTCCGCTATCCCTCGCGCGTGGTGCCGTTCGCGGCGCTCGCGATCGTGGCGCTGGCGGTGGCGGGCTGGGACGTGGTGCGGCGTCGCAGTCCGATCGTCGACGCGGTGGTGATCGTCGCGATCGCGATCGATCTGCTCGTCGCGACGAAGCCGTTGCGCGTGACCGCGCCGTTCACGACGAAGCAGATTCCGTACGACGCGTCGATCGGACGCGATCGGAAGGTGCTGCAGGACTACAGCGACGTGGCGTTGCACGGCGGGAGCCGCGGCGCGTGGATGTCCGGCTATCTCAACCTGTACGAGCACCGCTTCGCCGCGCTGACGGCGGCGCCGGTGACCTCGCAGCGATACCTGGAGCTGTACTACAGCGCGCTGCGCGATCTGGCGTCGCTGCGTGCGATGGCGGTGGGATGGGTGATCTCGGCGTCGCCGATCGGTCCGCCGTTCGTGCGCGACGCCGGCGCGGGACAGGTCGGCGTCTACCGGTTCGGCGCCGCGCTGCCGATGGCGTACGTCGAGACGCGCGCGAAGCGCGTGGTGCCGGCGCGCGCGTTCACGATCGGCACGTCGCGCGTGAGCGTGGAGAGCGACACCGCGGATTCCGGAATGCTCGTCGTCACACAGAACGACGCGCCGGGATGGCGCGTCGCGATCGACGGCGCCGCGGCGCAGAAGGTGCTGGCATTCGGCGCATTCCGGGCCGTTTCGGTGCCGGCGGGCGTGCACGAAGTGGTGTGGACGTATCGTCCGCGATCGATTCTCTTCGGTGCCGTCGTGACTTTTTTCACGATCGCTGCATTGGTCATCTCATCGTGGTTTGTCAAGCATCGCGCGCACGAAAATTTTTTTCGCGGCACACTAAAAAGTGTTGGCAACGGTGAACAAACCGAGGTGTAGAATCGCCGCTCTCACCGCAACGCGAGGTTCGAAATCAATGGTAAGTATCGACGACCGTTTGAACGCGATCATTCGAGAGTTGATCGGCAACGGCATCACACTCGAGCAAGCAGTCGAAGCGTTCGAAGGAAAGTACATCGTGGCCGCCATGACGGCGTCGCGCGGCAACGTCACGCAGGCTTCCAAGAAGCTCGGCGTGCACCGGAACACGCTCCACAACAAGCTCCGCAGCCAGACGATGCTCAACGGTTTCGCCGACTCGATCCGTCCTTCCCGC
>DASXIH010000018.1:0-2504 GCA_036498125.1 Thermoanaerobaculia bacterium | reverse complement strand
GGCTTCTACTTCATCCCGACGTACAACCCCGCCAGCAAGAATTTCTACATCCGCGCGGCGATCGAGGACCCGCGGCCGATCCTCGGGCATGAAGGGATTCCGGGGCACTTCCTCCAGATCTCGATCTCGAATCACGTTGCGGACGAGATCCGCCGCGAGCAGGGCGACACGGTGTTTGCGGAGGGTTGGGCGCTGTATACCGAGGAAATGCTGTTACGCGAGGGGCTGTATCTTCAGAACTCCGCGGCGGACGGGCTGATCCTGCGGCTCTCGCGGTATCGCGCCGCGCGCATCGGCGTCGACGTGAATCTGCACACCGGGAGGTGGACGTTCGAGCAGGGCGTCCGGTACTTCATGGAGGGCGGCGGTCTCGATCGCGAGGCGGCGGAAGGGGAGGCGGCGGGCTCGGCGTCGAGCCCGACGCAGAAGATCAGCTACATCACCGGCAAGTGGCAGATCATGCGGCTCCTCGGCCGCTACCGCGACATGAAGGGCGACTCATTCCGCCTCGGCC
Source organism: Thermoanaerobaculia bacterium (assembly GCA_036498125.1). GTDB lineage: Bacteria > Acidobacteriota > Thermoanaerobaculia > Gp7-AA8 > Gp7-AA8 > DASXHZ01. The sequence goes on along the minus strand of DASXIH010000018.1, from coordinate 1,990 downwards.
AGTTTCACGACGACCTCCTCGCCCACGGCACGCTCCCGCTCAGCGTCATCGAGTGGATCCTGCTGGACGATCCGAGCTCCCTGGAGAAAGCGACGGGGCTGAAGCTGCACTGATGCGCGTCGCCATCACCGGGGCGCGGGGTTTGGTTGGAAGCGCGCTCGCGCGCCGCTATCCCGATGCGGTGCGGTTGACGCATCGCGATCTCGACATCACCGATCGCGATGCGGTGTCGCGCGTCGTGGGCGGATTCGATCTCGTCTTCAATTGTGCGGTGATCGGCGTCGACGATTGCGAGGAGGATCCGGCACTCGCGCGGGCAGTGAACGTCGACGGGCCGGTGAACCTCGCGGAGGCCGCGAAGAAGATCGTTCACTTCTCGACGAACTATGTATTCGGGGGCGACGAGAAGAAGTTCTACAGCGTTGACGATGATGCGCGGCCGGTGAACGTCTACGGCGCCACGAAGCTGGAAGGAGAGCGCGCGGTGCTCGCGCGGAGCGAGAACGCGCTCGTCATCCGGACGTCATGGGTCTACGGACCGTGGAAGGAGAACTTCCTGTCCACGGTCGGCTCCAGGCTGGAACGCGGGGAACGCGTGAAGGCGATCGGAGACGTCTTCGCGAGCTGCACGTATGTCGAAGACCTCGTCGACACGGTCGCGAAGCTGCTCGAAGAGCGCGGCGTGAGGCACGTCGTCAACGAGGGCGTCCTCTCCTACGCCGACTTTGCGCGCGAGCTCACCGGCGATCCGTCGCTGATCGAGGTCGTCAGCGAGCGCGACGCCATGCGCGCTCCGCGGCCACGGCACACGCCACTTCACAACTCCTTAACAATGCGTGATTGGCGCGAGGCGCTCCGTGGCTATAGATTCTCGCGTCATGACTGAAATCGATAACTACCAACCTGGCTCTTTCTGCTGGACCGAACTGGCGACGAACGATCGGAAGAAGGCTGCGGAGTTCTACAGCGCGCTCTTTGGATGGGAGGCGGCTGAGCGGCCGATGGGACCCGATGACGTCTACGTGATGCTGAGCAAGCGCGGCAAGACGGTCGGCGCGCTCTACCAGGACGCGAAGAGCGGCGCGCCGCCGCACTGGAACTGCTACGTCGCCGTGGAAAGCGCCGACGCCGCTTCCGACAAGGCGAAGTCGCTCGGCGGACACGTCGTCATGGGACCGATGGACGTCTTCGAAGCGGGACGCGCGGCCTTCATCGCCGACCCCGAGGGCGCGGTCATCGCGGTGTGGCAGCCGAATCTGAACAAAGGCGCGGAGCTCTATGGCGAAGAGGGAGCACTCGTCTGGAATGAGCTGATGTCGCACGATGAGGAGCGCGCGCGGGCGTTCTACACGTCGCTCTTCGGCTGGACGGCGAAGGCGAGTCCCGGATACACGGAGCTGCACCTCGGTGAAAAGCCGATCGGCGGCATCTTCCCGATGCGGGGGGATATGTTCGCGAAGGTCCCCGCGAACTGGGCGCCTTACTTCGCGGTCGCCGACTGTGACGCCTCGACCGCGAAGGTGAAGTCGCTCGGCGGCCACGTGATGAAGGAGCCCGACGACATCCCGAACACCGGCCGGTTCTCCGTCGTCGGCGATCCGCAGGGCGCGATGTTCAATATGTTCCAGCCGAAGATGTAGACATGCCGCGGTGGCACGCCCCTCACCCGGCCTTCGGCCACCCTCTCCCGTGGGGAGAGGGAGTTGAAGGAACAAAGACCCTCTCCCGGCGGGAGAGGGTGGCGCGGAGCGCCGGGTGAGGGGCGTGCGTCTCGCCTGAATCGTTACTTGCGCGTGTACGCGATCGCCATCATCTTCATCATCTTGCCGTCGGGACCGGGGGACCACATTTCCATGGTGTAGTGATCGTGGTCGGCGACGACGAGCCGCGATTCCTCGGGGGTGTCTTTGCCGGTCATCGGGTCGGGCATGCTCGACATGAACTTCCACGACTTGCCGCCGTCGGCCGTGGTACCGGTCGAGGTCATGAC
>DASXIH010000017.1:0-8969 GCA_036498125.1 Thermoanaerobaculia bacterium | reverse complement strand
CTTCCACGTCGCCGTCACGCGGCACGACGATCGGCTCGCCATAGAGGAAGAGTGCGCGCGAGAACGGGATGGGGATGACCATCCGGTCCCACGAGTGCAGCAGCTTTTTTTTTTAGCGGCGAAGGCGATCGGCACGATCGGGAGGCCGGTAGCCTTCGCGGCCGCGACCAAGCCGTCCTTCACCACGCGCGGCGGCCCCTTCGGCCCGTCCGGCGTGAATACGATGTTCTTTCCGGCGCGCGCCTCGCGGATCAGTTCGCGAAGCGCCTTCGCTCCGCCGCGCGTCGACGAGCCGCGCACCGCCTCCACGCCGTACCACTTGAACACCCGCGCGATGTACTCGCCGTCTTTCGACTGCGAGATCATCACCGTGGCCTGACCGTGCCACTTCGTGTGCAGCATCAGAAGCAGGTGACAGTGCCAGAAGGCGATGATCGACTGGGGCGTCTCGATGAGGTGCTCCGCGTGCACGTGCCGCATCCGCAGGCTCGCGTGGAGACTGCGCATGAAAAGGGATGCGATGAACGCGATGAACTTCATACGGTGACCGGCCGCTCGTCTTCGAGAAACTGGAGGTCGTAGAGCTTGCGGTAAACGCCGCGGCGCGCCAGGAGCTCTTCGTGCGTCCCGACCTCCGCGATCTCTCCCGAGTCGAGAACGACGATCTTATCCGCGCTGCGGATCGTCGAGAGGCGGTGCGCGATCACGAGCGTCGTGCGCCCCTGCATCAGGTGCTCCAGCGCGCCCTGCACCAGCCGCTCCGACTCGGTGTCGAGCGCGGACGTCGCCTCGTCGAGGACGAGGATCGGCGGATCCTTGAAAAGTGCGCGGGCGATGGCGATGCGCTGCCGCTGTCCGCCGCTGAGCAGCACCCCGGACTCTCCGATGTTCGTGTCGTAGCCGTTCGGAAGCGCGCTGATGAAGTCGTGCGCGTTCGCGGCGGTCGCGGCGGCGGTGACGAGCGAGTCGTCGACGTCGCTCCGGCCGTACGCGATGTTGTTCTTGACCGTGTCGTTGAAGAGGATGACTTCCTGCGTGACGAAGCCCATGAGCCGCCGCAGAGACTCCAGGTTCACGTCGCGGACGTCTCTCCCGTCGATCGTGATGCGTCCGGTCGAGACGTCGTAGAAGCGCGGCAGGAGGTTGACGAACGTCGACTTCCCCGCGCCGCTGCCGCCGACCAGCGCCACGATCTCGCCCGGCGCCACGTCGAGGTTCACGCCGCGGAGCACCGGCTCGTCGTTGTACGCGAACGTCACGTTCTCATAGCGGATCCCGCCGCCCACGGCGGCGAGGCGCGGCGCGTCCGCCTTCTCACCGACCTCGTTGTGGATGTCGAGCATCCGGAAGACGCGCTCGGCGGCGCTGAGCGCGGTGTTCACCGAGAGGTTGACTTTGTTCAGCTTCTTGACCGGCTGGTACATCGCGCCGAGGGCGGCCATGAATGTGAGGAGTTCGCCGAGGGTGAGCGTACCGGCGGCGATGCGGCGCTGCGCGTAGAAGAAGAGTGCGAGGAGGCCGACGCCGGTGATCACTTCCATGACCGGCGAAGTGAGCGCCTGGATCTTCTGCGCCTTCAGGTTCGAGCGGAGGTGCCTGCGCGTCGCCTCGCGGAAGCGGGCGATCTCGAAACGCTCCATCGTGAACGCCTTGACGATGCGGACGCCGCGGATCGTCTCCTCGAGGAGCGTCGCCATGTCCGCCATCCGCTCCTGCGAGCGATGCGTCGTGGCGCGGAGGCGCAGGCCGAAATGGACGACCGGAAAGACGAGCAGTGGGCCGATGAGGAGCGTGACGACCGCCAGCTCCGGCGTCTTCCAGAAGACGAGGATGAGCAGGCCGACGAGGGTGATCGACTCCTGGAAAAGATCGCCCATGCGCGTTGAAACCGCCGCCTGAATGGCATCCGCATCCGACACGATGCGGCTCACCATCTCGCCCGTGGACCGCTCCGAGAAGAACCTGTGCGACTGGAAGATCAGCCGCTCGTACAGCTCGTTCCGGAGATCGCGCACGGTCGACAAGCCGACCTTCTGGAATGCGTACTCCGAGAAGAACGATGCGACGGCGCGGACGACGAAGACGATGAAGAGCGCCCAGAGGATGCGGTGAAACTGCTCCTTGCGGTCGGCGCCGTCCCACCAGTCGTGAAAGCGGCGGCTGGTGCTGTCGATGGCGTTGATGATCGCGCCGCGCTGCCCTTCCGGCAGGTCGCGCCGCAGCATGAAGTTCGCGACCGTGGTCTTCGCCTTCTGCTCGCGCGACGGATTCTCGGGCGCTGCCTGCTTCACGCTGGGAGGCGTGAGGCCGATGTCGACGATCGGCTGGAGCAGCCCGATCATCGCCGTCTGCGTGAAGGCGAACGCGATCATCGAGCCGAAGGCGAGCACCGCCCACGCCTTGTAGTGGCGGAGGTAGCGGTAGAGCCGGCGCAGGATCTTCATCTCCGCACCGTGCTACTGACAAGGCTCATGATTGCTTCAGCGGCGCGGCGGCTCGCGCCAGGCTCACCGAGCTTCGTCCGGACTGCCGCGAGCTCGTCCCTCACCCATCGATTGTATTCCGGCTCGAGGAGCTTCCGCGCCTCGGCCGCAATGCGTTCGCCGTTCACGTCGTGCTGCAACAGCTCCGGCACGACTTCCTTCCCGGCGATGATGTTCACGAGGCTGAAGTGCGGGACGCGGACGAGCCGCTGACCGAGCCAGTGCGTCATCCGCGAGAGGCGGTACATCACGACGACCGGCGTGCCGAGGATCGCGCATTCGAGCGTGGCGGTCCCTGACGAGGACAGCGCCACGTCGGCGGCTGCGATCCCCTCGCCGCGGTCGTGCGGCAGGACCGGCACACGCCCGTTCTCGAGGTCCGCGAGCTCGATCGTCGGCGCCTGGACGATGTACGGCTCGATGTTGCGGTCGCGGCGCAGGACTTCGACGGCGTCGAGCATCGCCGGCAACAGTCCCTTCACTTCCTGTTTTCGCGAGCCTGGCAGCAGCGCGATGCGGGTGACGCCTTCCTTTGCCACCGGGCGTTTTACCTCCGCCAACTGCTCGATGGTCGGGTGGCCGACGTACGTCACCGGGACGTTGTGCTTCCGGTAAAACTCCTCTTCGAACGGGAAGATCACGATCATCCGGTCGACGGTCTTGGCGATGTCGCGGACACGGCTCTGGTGCCATGCCCAGATCTGCGGCGAGATGTAATAGACCACCGGGATGCCGAGGGCCTTGATGCGCTTCGCCGCACGCATGTTGAAGCCGGGATAGTCGACCAGCATCACGGCGTCGGGACGCTCGCGCTCGATCGCGTCCATCAGGTCGCGCATGACGCGCTGAAAGAAGCGGATGTTCCGGAGGACGTTGAACAGGCCGATGATCGCCATCTCGCGCGCGTGATGGAGGAGCTTCATCCCCTTGCGCGCGAGAAAGTCGCCGCCGATCCCGAAGGTCGTGAGCGCCGGGTCGAGCTTCCGGAGCTCCCGAACGACCTCGGACGCGTGCAGATCGCCGGATGCTTCGCCGGCGACGATCGCTAACTTCATTTCATCGAAGGGGAAACGGGAACATCATCCACGCCAGCGCTATCCCGCCGAAGAAGAGCGAGAGGAAGACGAAGAAGAAAAAGCGGAGGCGCTCGTTCCGGCCGCTCTTCCACAGGAGTGTGAAAAAGAGGGCCGTCGCGACGGCGTAGATGAGCATCAAGACGATGTGGTTGCGCAGGAGGGTCATTCCTTGTGGCCCTCCGCGATGTCGAAGGAGTCGAGGATGAGAAGAAGGTTCATCAGGCCCGCCGTCAGCGTGAAGGCGGTGCCGTACTCGAACGTGATCGAGGTGGCGTCGCCGAAGTCGCGCATGTGACGGGCGATGAAGTACGGCAACCCGGCGCCCATCGAGCCGATCGTCGCGAGGAGCGAGAGAACGTTCCCCTCCTGCATGGTGTAGAGCCGCCCGTCGATCGAGAGCCCGATCACGAAGAGGAGGATCACGATGGCGAAGAAGGCGGCGGCACGGCCGCGGCGTCCGAGGTAAAGGTGGCCGAGTCCGGGAACCAGGAGCGCCAGCACCATCGCGGTGATGGTTCGTTTATTCATTGACTAGTCATTCGCTTCGATGACGTCCTTGCGAATCGCTTCGAAGTGCGGGCGCAGTTTATCGAAGGTGACGCCGAGGTCCTCGGGAACCAGGCGCGTCTGGGCGGTGACGCTCATGAAATTCGTGTCGCCGCCCCACCGCGGAACGATGTGCACGTGGTAGTGGTCGGCGAAGCCCGCCCCCGCGATCTGGCCGAAGTTCATCCCGACGTTGAAGCCGTCCGGCCTGTAGACGTCAGAGAGGATCCGCTGCGCCTCGGCCGTCAGCCGGATGAGCGAGCGGAGCGAGACGTCGCTGCTGTCGAACAGCCGCGCCTCATGCGCGAGCGGCGCGACCATCAGGTGCCCGTTCGTGTAGGGGTAGCGGTTCATCATCACGAGCGACTGCTCCCCGCGGAAGAGCGTGAGCGTCTCGCGCCGATCGGCATCGCCGGCCGCGATGCAGAAGATGCAGCCGGGCGGCGCGTCGGACTTCGGAGCGGTCAAGTAGGGATATCTCCAGGGCGTGAAAAGAACCTGCAATCTACTCCGCCACGGCCGCCGATTCCTCGGCTGACTCGACCTCCGGTACGAGCGTGCCGTCCGCGATCGCCCGATTGATCAATTCCTTCAGCTCTTTTCCCGGCTTGAAGTAAGGGATCTTCTTCGAAGGCACTTCGACCTTCTCGCCCGTCTTCGGATTGCGTCCCGTACGCGACTTGCGGTTGCGGAGCCGGAAGCTGCCGAATCCGCGGAGCTCTATCTTCTGGCCGTTGCGGAGGGAGTCGACGATGGAGTCGAACACGATGTTGACGATCGTCTCGGCCTGCTTCTTGGTGAGCTGCACGACGCTCGCGACCTCGTCGACGAGCTCCGCCTTGGTCATCACACCCGTTTTGCTGTCGCTGTCCTGTTCCTGAAGATCGGAGTCGACCACGCTTCCCTCCTCGCTCATGATCAGCTCTGGCTGTCACTCTCGGGAGGCGCTTCGGCAGGGGCCTCCTCGTGATCGTCATGACTCTCGTGCGTTCCGTGCTGCGCCCGCTCCTCGTCGGTGAGCGGCTCGACGTCGCGCAGCGTCAGTCCGATCTTTCGCTCCGCCGGATCCATCTTGATGATGCGGGCGCGCAGCGCGTCTCCCGGCTGGAAGAGCCGGTCGAGCTTCGCCTTCCCGTCGCGCGTGATCTCGGAGATGTGCGCCAGCGCTTCGACGCCGTCCGCGAGGCGGACGAAGATGCCGAAGTCGGTGATCTTGGAGACCGTGCCGATCACCTCGTCGCCGACCTGGTGCGTCTTCGCGAAGTCGTCCCACCCGTTCGGGAGGAACTCGCGCACCGAGAGCGAGAGACGCTGGTTCTCGGCGTCGACGTTGATGACGCGCGCTTGAATGCTGTCGCCCTTCTTGAGGACCTCGCTCGGATGCTTGATCCGGCGGTTCCACGACATGTCGGAGATGTGAATCAGACCGTCGATCCCATCCTCGACCTCGACGAACGCGCCGAAGTCGGTGAGGTTGCGGACGCGTCCCGTGATCACGCTGCCGACCGGATATCGATCGGCCACCGTCTCCCACGGGTTCTGTTCGAGCGCGCGGAGCGAGAGCGAGATGCGGCGGTTCGCCGTGTTCACGTCGCCGACCACCGCTTCCACCTCGTCGCCGATGTTGAGGAGCTTCGACGGGTTGCGGACCTTCTTCGTCCACGACATCTCGGAGACGTGGATGAGGCCCTCGACTCCCTCTTCCAACTCGACGAACGCGCCGTAGTCGGTGAGCGAAACGACCTTCCCCTTCACGCGCGAACCGAGGGGGTAGCGCTGCTGGACGTCGCCCCACGGATCGGGCGACTTTTGCTTGTAGCCGAGCGAGACGCGCTCGTGCTGCGGGTCGAATTTCAGGACCAGCACTTCGATCTCGTCGCCGACGTTGAAGTACTCGGACGGATGTCCGACGCGGCCCCACGAGATGTCGGTGATGTGTAGCAGACCGTCCACGCCGCCGAGGTCGACGAAGGCGCCGTAGTCGGTGATGTTCTTGATGATGCCGTGCGTCGTCTTCCCCTCTTCGAGGCGGCTGAACGTTTCGGCTTTCTGATGCTGCTGCTCGACCTCGACGACCGCGCGGCGCGACAGAACGATGTTGCTCCGCTTCTTGTCGAACGAGACGATCTTGAACTTCTGTTCGTGACCCTTCAGCGTGTCGAGGTTCTTGATCGGCTTCGAATCGACGAGCGATCCCGGCAGGAACGCCTTCACGCCGCCGACGTCGACCGAGAGGCCGCCCTTCACGCGATCGATGACGCGGCCGGTGATCGGCTGCTCCGCTTTGAAGGCCGCTTCGATGTCGTCCCAGACGCGCATCCGAGCCGCTTTCTCGCGCGACAGGATGACGTAGCCGCTCGGGTCTTCGAGGCGCTCGATGAAGACTTCGATGTCATCGCCGCGCTTGATCTTCACCACGCCGTCGAGACCGGTCACCTCGGCTACCGGAAGCAGACCTTCCGATTTCGCACCGACGTCGACGACGACGTCGGTCGGCGTCACCTTCAGCACCTTTCCGGTGACGATCTCCCCTTCGGTCAGGGTCGACTTGTCGTAAAGGCTGAGCAGCTCGTCCATCCCGAGCCCCTCGAGGTTGTTGTTCCCCGTCTCCGCCTGGCGGGATGCATTCGCTTTTTTCGGTTCGTCACTGGACGACATCGGTCTGGGGAACCTCCAAGAAAACTCGGGCAGCTCGGCAACTGCCGAAACAACGCTAAGTTGTTGATAGTAGCCGAAATCTGAGTTTAGCCGGGAGGTGGAGAGGCGTCAAGAAACAGCGGTTTCCCCCGCCTGCCCCGCGACCTTTCCCACGATCCGTAGAACGACCTCATCGATGGTGGCGTCGGAGGTGTCGATCACGGCGTAAGTTTCGTCGTAGGAAAGGGGCGAGTCGGCGCGGGTGGAGTCCTGCTGGTCCCGCTGTTCCGTCTCGGCGAGAACCTGCTCCATCGAAACCGGCGTCCCCTTCTGTTGCAGCTCGTGGAAACGCCTCTCGGCACGCACTTCGGGGCGAGCGGTCAGGAAGAACTTGTGCGGCGTCTCGGGAAAGACCTTCGTCCCGATGTCCCGTCCTTCGAGCACGCCGCCGCTGCGGCGCCCGAGGTCCTGCTGGAGGCGGACGAGCACCCGCCGCACCCCGGGAACGGTCGAGACGTCGCTCGCCGCCATGCTCACCTCGGGAGTCCGGATCAGCGACGTCACATCCTCACCATCGAGGAGCGTGTGTGCGTTCTCGCCGGGGACGAAATCGATCCGGACCCGCGACGCGAGCTCGGTCAGTTTCTCTTCATCGTGCGTGTCGATGCCGGCCCGGAGTGCGGCGAGGCCGATGGCGCGGTACATCGCGCCGGTGTCAATGTGCGGGATGTGGAGCGCGCGTGCGACGAGCTTGCTGGTGGTGGTCTTGCCGACGCCCGACGGGCCGTCGATGGCGACGATGATCGAATGAGGATTCGACATCAGCGGCCGCGCGCTGCTCGCGTCCGCGGCGACTTGCCGGCCGGCGTCCGCCGTTTCGAAGCTGCGGCCTTCGCGGCCGGCTTCTTCTTCGACGGCGTCTTCGCACGCGGCGTTCTCGTGGTGCGCCGCGGCTTCGGCGCCTCCTTCGGTTCCGGGTGGGTCGCGAGCAGTTTCACTTCCTGCTTCGTCAGCTCGCGCCAGTCGCCCGGCGTCAGCTTCGGATCGGAGATCGGGCCGATCGCGACGCGGCGCAGCTTCGTCACCGGATGTCCGACCGCCTTGAACATCTTGCGGATCTGCTGCGTCCGTCCTTCGCGCAGCTTCACCTCGTACCAGCTGTTCCCTCCTTCGAGGGTGCGGCCGGTCGTCTTCATCTGCTCGATGCCGCACGGGAGCGTGCGTTTGCCGTCGATGGTGATGCCGCGCTGCAGCTTCTCGACCACCCGCGGCTCCGGAACGCCGCGCACCTTCACGTGATACGTCTTCACGGAACCGTGCCGCGGATGCGAGACCTTGAACGCGAGGTCGCCGTCGTTGGTGAGAACGATGAGTCCCTCGGAGTGGAAGTCGAGACGGCCGACGGGATAGATGCGCTCGCGGATCCCGCGCACGAGGTCGATCACGGTCTTGCGGCCCTGCGGGTCCTCGACCGTCGTCATCACTTCCTTCGGCTTGTACAGGAGGATGTAGCGGTGCGGCTCGGCGTGGGTGATCAGCTTGCCGTCGACTTTGATGTGATCGCGTCCGGCGTCCGCACGGGAGCCGAGCTCGGTGACGACACGTCCGTTCACCGTGACACGCCCTTCCCGAATCATCGTCTCCGCTTCGCGTCGCGACGCAAAGCCGGCGTGCGCGATGATTTTCTGCAGTCGCTCCGGTTCCATCACTCTCGCTGTTGTTCGCTGCCGCCCGACGATTCTACCTCTGCGCTCTCCAACTCCGCGAGTGCTTCTGCTTCCGCGCGCTCAGTTTCCTCCGCGCTGATCTCCTGCACTTCCGAAGCTGGAGTCGGTTCGGCGCTGCTGATCGCGGCGACGAGATCGTCGCTCATCGCCTCGCCGATCAGGTCTCCGAACTCTTCGAGACGCGGCAGATCGCGGATGTCGTTGAGGCCGAAGTGCACGAGGAAGTCTTTCGTCGTGCGATAGAGGAACGGCGCGCCGACGACGTTTTTTCGTCCCGCCACGCGGATCATCCGCCGCTCCAGCAGCGTGCGAATGACGCCGGTGGAGTTCACGCCGCGGATGTCGGAGATCTCCGGCGCCGTGACCGGCTGCCGGTACGCGGTGATCGCGAGCGTCTCGAGCGCCGCGAGCGACAAACGGTTCTCGCCCTTCTTGGCGAAGTATTTCTTGAGCACCTCGCCGTGCTCCGCGCGGGTGGCGAGACGCCATCCGCCTGCAGT
>DASXIH010000016.1:0-7244 GCA_036498125.1 Thermoanaerobaculia bacterium | reverse complement strand
TCGCCGCGCCGGGCGGACGAGGGCGTCCGCCCTCCAGGTGAAGCGAACGCTATTTGAATCATCGATAGCAGTCGTCAAACCACTCTCGCTCGAGACGAATGAAAGAGTTGACGACGCCCGCAAGCCGAGCGCCCGGAAGGCACGACGCGGCGTACACCTTCTTCGACAGTCTTCGGACGGCTTCGACGGCGGGTGTGTAGTCTCCGTCTGCGGACAGGACGTACGCCGCGTCGTAAGCATTCGCGAGCGCCATCGTCACCAAGTCGACTGCCAGGAAGACATCGACAGCCTTTTCGACGAAGACGGTCACCTCTGAGTGCTTACGCGCAATCTCATTGAGGTCCGAAAAGACGCCCGGCGCTAGGCTGGCGCCGTTGTTCTTCAAATAGACGGCGAGCTCAGTGGCCGCTTCGTTCGATTCGGTGCGCCGTTCAATCCGGCCGAGGTGAACTGAGATGCGCGAGTCGGTTGCCTTCAGGCTAGCCAGAAAACTTCTTTGACCCGCATACAGAGCCGAGTTGTCTTTCTGATTGATCTGACCGATGTAGTAGCGCGTCTCCAACCACTCACGTGGACCGACGAGTTTCTCCGAGATCTTCGCGTAGTCGAGCAGGCTCCGGTTCTCGACGCCGATGTTGCACAGCCCGTGGAACCAGTTGTTGCCGTCGATGAATATGACCGCTCGGTCCGCCACTCTTTCCACCAAAAAAAACCCCGGCGTGTGGCCGGAACCAGACACCGGGGGGGTTAACGGACTCGACTCCTTTCGGAGTGAATCCGGCAGAAATTAATAACGAAAGCGTCCGACGTGTCAATTCCGAACGGCGAATAGCGCTACTGAATGTACCCCAGCGACTTCATGGCGCGTTCGCGTTCGGTGGCGGCGGCGGGGTCACGTTGGGCTTTCGGGGGGATGGTGGCGATGGCGACGTAAGGTGGCGCGATAGGGGCGATGATGCGGGTGAGGGAGGGGGCGAAGCCGGGGATGTGGGTGCGGAGCGGGGCGGCGTCGACGCCGGCGAAGTCGTAGATCGTCGGAGCGATCATGTCGATCGAGACTTCGCGGTCGACCACCGCCGCTTTCCGCGCCATGTTCGGCGGCACGATCACGAGAAACGGCACGTGGTGCGTCGCCTCGTGGTCGCCCTTGTCCTGCAGCATGTGCGTGATGAAGTGCGACTCGCCGAACTCCTCGCCGTGGTCCGACGTGACGATCACGATGGTGTTGTCGAGGGCGTGCTGCCGGTCGAGGTCTTCGAAGAAGAGCTTCAGCATCGCGTCGGCCTTCTTCACCTTCGCCAGATAGCGCTGGTGGTAGATCTGCAGCGCTTCCGGGGAGAGGTCGATGGCGACGAGGCGCGGGAACTTCACGGTGTCCACCAGCGACTGCACGAACTTGCGGCGCGCCGGATCGGCGATCGACTCCGGATGCTCGAGCTCGGGGCTGAGGCGGCGCGTGAGCACGTCGGCGACGAATCCCGGCGGGAGCTGCGGCTCCGGCGGGTAATAGTCGGGATCGGGGATGAACGGCTCGTGCGGGTCGATCAGGTTCACGAAGCCGAAATACGGCGCCTTCGCCGTCCGAATCTGTTCGGCGAACAGCGGCAGCAAACGTGCGGCGGTGAAGTACGCGATCGCGCGCGCGTGCGGCGTCGGCCGGAAGCCGTACATCGCGAGCCGCATGTCGATCCGCGTCCGCGCCGACATCAGGTCGTTCGGATTCGCGCGGACGTCGAGGAGATCCTTGAAGTCGCCGAAGCCGCGGAACACCGGCATCTGCTTCATGCCGATCAGATCGTTTGCGACAGTTGCAAATGTCGAATAGCCGGAGCGCTGCAGCTGATACGGCACGCCGAGCTCCGCGCCGTCGAGCTCACCGCCGAGCCCGTCGCGCAGCCCGGTGAACATCGAGAAGTGCGACGTCGGCGTGAAGTCGTGCGTGCTGTACGCGTGAGTAAAGACAATCGCGCGCTTGCCTAATGAGGCGAGAAATGGCGTGGTTTCAGCGTTTACGGCGTCGAAGCGCAGCGTATCGACGACGATCAGCAGAATGTTCGGGCGACTTGTTTTAGGAATCGGAGCCGCGGAGAGAAGGAGAAAGAACGCGGCAACGACGACCCCACACGCGCGCAGCACACGGGCCATACAGCCGTAACGACCGAAGCGCCGTTTCGCTTACATGCGACGCAAAACGTTTACTTCACCTTCGTGCCGGCGGGGACGGCGGGATCGACGCTCAGCAGCGACGGCTCACCGTCGATCGACGCCGCGAGCACCATTCCGTTCGACTCGATCCCCATCAGCTTCGCCGGCTGCAGGTTCGCGACGATGACGATCTTTCGTCCGACGAGTTCCTCGGGCGTGTACTTCGTTGCGATGCCGGCGACGATCGTCCGTTCCTCGTCGCCCGTGAAGACCGTCAACTGCATCAGCTTCTTCGACTTCGGCACGCGCTCCGCCGCGCGGACTTCCGCCACGCGCAGATCGGTCTGGAAGAACTGGTCGATCGAGATCTTCGCCATGTCGGGCGTCGCCGCCTGCGTCGTTTCCTGAGGGGCTACTGGTTCCACCTTGTTTCCTCCGATGTATTGAGCGGTGTCGGCGCGCGGGAAGATCGGGTCCGTCACGCGGACCGGAACGCCGTTCGCGAGCCGGCCCCATTCGAGATCGCCGGCCGAGATCGCATCGGGATCGGCGCCGAGGCGCGCGAGCGCTTCCCGCGTCGTGGCGGGCATGAAGGGCGCCACCGCCACCCAGACGATGCGCAGCGCCTCGAGCGTGTTCCAGATGACGCGCGAAAGCGCCTCGTCGGCACCGTTCTCCTTGAACATTTTCCACGGCTCGCGCGAGACGATGTAGCCGTTGATCGCGACGAGGAGCCGCCATGCCGCGTCGAGCGCGCGGTTGAAGGCGTAGTCGTCCATCGCCGCGAGGTACTGCGGCACGAGCTCCTTCGACGCGCGGAGCAGCTCGTTGTCGTCACACGACGTTGGCGGCGTCTTCCCGCCGAAGTACGAGTCGCTCATCTTGATCGCGCGCGACAGCGTGTTGCCGAGGTCGTTCGCGAGGTCGGCGTTGTAGCGGGCGAGGAACGCTTCGTCCGAATAGTCCTGGTCCTGCCCGAACACCATCTCGCGCAGCACGAAGTAGCGGAACGGGTCGGGACCGAAGTCGCGGATGATGTTGTCGGGCCGCACGACGTTGCCGAGCGACTTCGAGATCTTCTGCTGGTCGCGCAACCACCAGCCGTGTCCCACCACCTGCTTCGGCAGCGGCAGGCCGGCCGCCATCAGGAACGCCGGCCAGTAGACGGCGTGGAAGCGGACGATGTCCTTGCCGACCAGGTGCACGTCGGCGGGCCAGTAGCGATCGAGCTTCTCGTGATCGCCGCTCCCGAACCCGAGGGCCGAGACGTAGTTCGTGAGCGCGTCCATCCAGACGTAGATCACGTGATCGGGGAAGCCGGGGAACGGGATCCCCCACTTGATCGACGTCCGCGAGATCGAGAGGTCCTTCAGCCCCTGCTCGACGAACGACATCACTTCGTTCATCCGCGTCTGCGGATAGACGAAGCCGGGGTTCGCGCGGTAGTGCTCGAGGAGCGGCTGCGTGTAGCGCGACAGCTTGAAGAAGAGGTTCTTCTCCGTCGTCCACTCCACCGCGTGGCCGTCCGTGTCTTTACTGTCCTTGACCTGGTTCTCCGGGATGAACGTCTCTTCGTTCTGGCAGTACCAGCCGGAGTGCTCGCCGAAGTAGATGTCGTCCGGAATCCGCTCCTGGATGCGCCGGATCAGCTCCAGCGCGCCGACGCGATGCCGCGCCTCGGTGGTCCGGATGAAGTCGTCGTTCGAGATGTTGAGCGTCTTCCACAGCTGGCGATGGTTCGCAACGACCCGGTCCGCCAGCTCGATCGGCTGGATCCCTTCCTTCGCCGCGCTCCGCTCGATCTTCTGGCCGTGCTCGTCGGTCCCGGTGAGGAACCAGACGTCGTCGCCCATCCGGCGGCGGTGGCGCGCGATCACGTCCGCCACGACGTTCTCGTACATGTGTCCGATGTGCGGGAGGTCGTTGACGTAGTGGATCGCCGTCGTGATGTAGAACTTCTTGCCCATGAGGGAGCGCGATTATATTCGGCACCCTCATGAACCTCTCAAACAACACCGTGCTCATCACCGGCGGCGCGACCGGCATCGGCCTCGAGCTCGCGCGCCAGCTTCTCGACCGTGGAAATGAGGTGATCATCTGCGGCCGCCGCCGCGAACGGCTGGAGGAGGCGAAGACGATGCATCCGGCGCTGCACGCGCGCGTCGCGAACATCGCCGATCCGCGCGACCGTGAAGATCTCCTCGGCTTCGTCGAGCGCCATTTCCCGAGCATGAACGTGCTCGTGAACAACGCCGGCGTGCAGCATCTCGTCGACTTCCGGAATCCGGAGCACCTCCAGCGCGCCGAGGAGGAGATCGCGATCAATGTGCTGGCGCCGATGCACCTGACGAATCTCTTTCTCCCGCATCTGCTGCGACAGCCGTCCGCCGCGATCGTCAACGTGACCTCGGGGCTCGGCTTCGCGCCGCTGGCGCGGATGCCGGTCTACTGCGCGACGAAGGCCGCGTTTCACTCGATCACGATGTCGCTGCGGTTCCAGCTCCGCGACACGAACGTGAAGGTGTTCGAGACCATCCCGCCGATCGTGACCAGCGAGCTCGGCTCCGCGCATCGTCCGGCGGAGGCGAACCGCGCCGCCATGCCGACCGACGCCGCCGTGAGCGAAATGCTCGACGCGCTGGAGCGCGACGAGTACGAATACGCGATCGGCGAAGCGAAGCGGCTGCGGGCGGGGAGGGAGGAGCTCTTCGCCATCATGAATCGATGATGAATCGCGGGTAGGGAAACATGTCTCCCGGCCACTCCGTGAGTGAGGGTTCCATTTCATGTTGATCTGGTTGCTGCTGTCCCTTGCCGGCGATCCGCCGGCCGCGGCCCCGCCGCAGCTCAAACAGGAGATCGTCGTGACCGCCGCGCGGGAGCAGCAGCCGCGCGATCAGGCGGCTGCTGCGGTGACGGTGCTCGACCGCAAGACGATCGACCACCTGCCCGCCAGCTCGCTCGCCGAGCTCCTCGCGTTCGTCCCCGGCGTCACGATGATGTTCGACAGCGGGACGAGCGGCATTCCGATGATCACGTCGCGCGGCTTCTTCGGCGGCGGCGAGGTCGAGTACGTGAAGCTGTTGATCGATGGCGTCCCGGTAGGCGACGCGGAGTCGGGCAACGTCGACTGGCAGCGGTTCCGCGCGGCCGACATCGACCGCATCGAGATGCTCCACGGTCCGGGCTCGGCGCTCTACGGCGACACCGCGCTCGGCGGCGTGATCCAGGTCTTCACCAGCGCCGGCGCCGGCACGGACGAAACGCATGCGGACGTCCACGCGGGCGGCGGCAGCTTCTCGGGCCGTGACCTCTCCGCGCACTACTCCGGCGATCTCGCGCAGGGGCTCCGCCTCGGCGCCGCCGGGGGCCGCTGGTCGACCGGCGGCTTTCGCGATCATGCGAATACCGACGACCGGATGCTGCAGCTCTCGCTCGAGCATCTCGGCGACGCGTCGCGGGCAACGATCGCCGCGGCCGCCGACTCGGAAGTACGCCATCAGCCGGGACCGCTCACCGTGTCCGAGATCGCGACGGACCGGACGCAGTCGGAGGCGCTCTTCCGCCTCGACCGCGAGTCGGCCTCGCGGCGCCGCGTCGACGGCACGTTCGAGTCGTACGGCGCGATCCCGTGGCGCGGGAGCGTCTACGGCGTCACGCGCGACGACGACAATCTCCGGACGCTCCTCCTCGCCCCCGGCTTTGGCGCGAGCGCGTTCCGTACGCTGGCGACGAAAGCAGGCGGCGGGACGTTGGAGGCGTCGCGCGAATGGAGCAGTCTCACCCTCCGCGCCGGCACCGACTTCGAGCGCGCGCTCGTCTCCGGACGCTATGACAACAGCGGCCACGAAAACGGCGCGCGTACGCGCGCGGCGTTGTTCGTGACGGGCGGCTGGGCGGCGACGGACCGCATCCGATTCAGCGCCGGCCTCCGCCGCGACCAGATCCGCGACGACATGACGGCGTCGACGACAGAAGACGTGCCGCGCCGCAACACGGCCTCCGCATGGTCGCCGCGCGCCGGCGTGAACGTCCACTTCGGTCCCGAGCCGTCGCCGCTCTCGCTCTTCGTGCAGTATTCGCACGCGTTCAAGGCGCCGACGCTCGACCAGCTCTTCGATCCCCGCGCCTATCCGGACGGACGCGGCGGAACGTTCACGATCTCGAACGCCGATCTCCGTCCGCAGCGTGCGCGCAACCTCGAGGCCGGCCTCTCACGCTCGAATCCCTGGAGCGACTGGTCGGTCGTCGCGTATCGCCTCAATGTCCGCGACGAGATCGACTTCGATCCGCAGACGTTCTCGTACAAGAACATCGGCAGCAGCCTGCACCGCGGGGTCGAGGCGAGCGTCGCGGTGGCGAAGACGGCCAGGATCTCGCCGCAGGTGACTTACGCCTGGACGCGGGTCGCCGACACCGCAACTCCGGCTGCTCAGCTCAAGAACATCCCGGAGCACGTCGCGCAGCTCCTGCTCCACGGCCGCATCTCATCCGCCACGAGCATCGACGCGATCTACCGCTGGCGCGGACCGCTCTCGCTCGACGACGAGGACGCGTTCCGCGAACCTGCGGTCTCGCGCGTCGACTTCCGCTTCGCGCACGAGGTGGGAAGCGTCCGCTGGGAGGCCGACCTGCTGAACGCGTTCGACGCGCACTACAACGAGCTCGGATACGTGCTGCTCGATTTCAAAGGCCGTCCGAACGTGTTCGAGTTTCCCGCCCCCGGCCGCGCGCTGCGGATCGGGATGACCTGGTCTCTATCGAGAAGGAGGAACGGGTGAAGCTCACAAGAAACGTGGTCAGCGTCGCCGTGCTCGCCGTGCTGTTGAGCGGCTGTAAGCAGGAGCCGGTGAGCAGCAATACGGCGACGACCTCCACCACCGCCACGACCGCGAGCACGCCTCCCGCGACGAGTACCGCGTTTCCGTCGATCCCGCCGCCGGTCATCAGCGGGAACATCCCGACGACCGTCCCGATCCCCGCGAATCCTCCGGCGAACGCCACGCCAGAGCAGTTCCGCCCCTATTTCGACTGGTTCTCTTGGGAGAGCTTCATCGCGCTGAACTGGCCGGCTTCGGGGATCGGCCGCGGCAATCCGG
>DASXIH010000015.1:0-1566 GCA_036498125.1 Thermoanaerobaculia bacterium | reverse complement strand
CGGGGATCACGCGCGCGACGTCGTCGGCATCGGAGAGGATGATCTTGATCTTCTCCTCGTCGGCGAACTTGATCGCGGCGCGGATGTCGCGCTCCAGGCTCGCGTGGATGAGCACCGGGACTTGGCCCTGGACGACCGGCACCATCGACTCAAGCATCACGTCGCGGTCGTAGCGCTTGACGTTCACGTCTTTCATGCGCGCCGACGCCGCCTGTGCGTACGCCCTCGCATCGCGGAAAAGGTCGCGGAGCTTGTCGAGCTGCTCGGTGTAGCTCTTGCGCGCTTCCTTCTCCGCCTCCTCGTCCTGCGGCTGCTCGTCGAAGGACGCCGTGCGCAGGCGCGGGAAGTTGATGTGGAGCGCGAGCGGCGATTTGATCACCATCTCCTTCGGCGTCCAGCCGGAGAGCTGAATGAGCGCGCTCTGCCCCGAGACGATGCCGCCGTCCGGCTTCACGACGACCGAGGTGATGCCGTTGATCCGCGTCACCGGAATGACGTTCGTGTGCGGGTTGACCGCCACCGCAGCGAAAGCGTTCGGATTGAGGTCGCCGAGCTCGCTGACGTCGTTCGTACCTGGGACCGAATCGACCTCCGTGAGTCCGATGTGCGTGCCGGAGTCGATCATGCCGGGGTAGACGCGCAGACCGGTTCCGTCGATCACCATCGCGCCGTCCGGCACGGAGGCGTTCGCGCCGATCGCGGTGATCTTCCCTCCGCTGAAGACGATCGTGCAGTTGTTGCAGACGGGCGCGGTGACCGCAACGACCATCGCGTTCCTGATCGCGACGGTCGGCTTCTTGCCGTTGTTGTTGAGAATGACTGACTGAGCGCTCGCCTGCAGCGCCCCGAGGGCGAGCGCAAGAAAGAGTGCGGTGCGCTTAGTCATTGGCCGGCTCCTTCTTCTCATCGGCGTCGCCCTTCTTCCCCTTCTTGTTCTTCGCTTCTTCGTCCGCTTCCTTCTTCAGCCGCTCGCGCTTCTCTTTCGCAAGCTCGGTGCGCATGGCGAGGTCTTTCGAGCGGTCGAAGTAGACGTCGCCTTCGATGAAGGTCGTGTCGACACGGGAGTAGGTCGAGAACGGGTGACCGGTCCAGATCACGAGGTCAGCGTCCTTGCCGACTTCGATCGATCCGAGGCGGTGATCGAGGCGCAGCTGCTTCGCGGGATTGATCGTGCAGAGTTTCAGCGCCTCTTCTTCCGAGAGGCCGCCGTACTTCATCGCCTTCGCGGCGTCGAAGTTGAGGCGCCGCGCCAGCTCGTCGGAATCGGAGTTGACCGAGGTGACGATCCCCGCGTTCTCCATCATCGCGACGTTGTACGGGATCGCGTCATACGCCTCGGCTTTGTAGCCCCACCAGTCGATGAACGTTCCGCCGGTAACGCCGTGCGCCGCGATCTCCTTGGAGACTTTGTAGCCCTCCAGGATGTGCTGCAGCTCGCGAACCTTGAACCCGAGTTCGTCGGAGAGGTTGAGCAGCATCAGGATCTCGTCGGCGCGGTAGCAGTGGGAGTGGACGTCGACTTTGCCGCGGAGGATGTCGGACATCTCGTCCATCAGGATGTCCTTG
>DASXIH010000014.1:0-5452 GCA_036498125.1 Thermoanaerobaculia bacterium | reverse complement strand
GGCAATCCTGCCGGCGTCGTTCTCTTTCGCCGGCAGGATTGCCGGCGCCACACAGCACCATGGGCCGGCTGAGAGCCGGCCCCTACACCTGCGCTGCACTAATATGGTGAAAACGGAGGAACCATGGCCCTCAGGCGCGTTCGTGCAGCCCTTCTCGTCTCTCTTCTCGTCGTTGCCGCCTTCCCCCTGGCCGCGCAGAAGCATCGCTCGGTCAATCCGGCCGCCGACGACATCACGATCCTGCAGACCACCGACATCCACGATCACGCCAACGGATCGGGACACGTGGGGCTCGACCTCGACCCGGTGAACGCCACGAGCACGTTCGGCGCGTACTCGCGCATCGCGACGTACGTGAGCTCGGTCCGCAGATCGGCAGGACATCCGGTGATCCTCATCGACTCGGGCGACTGGACGATGGGGACGGTGTACGACCTGACGCTGGGGAGCAATCCGCTTCCGCTCTACTTCATCAACTCGATGCACTACAACGCGGTGACGCTCGGCAACCATGAGTGGGACTACACGCCGCGCGGGCTCGCCGGCATGCTCGCCGCCGCGAAGACGAACTTCGGATTTGCGACGCCGATCGTCGCCTCGAACATGAACCTCAACGGCAACACCGACCTCGCGCCGTTCGTCGGCACGGGCAAGATG
Organism: Thermoanaerobaculia bacterium; assembly: GCA_036498125.1. Taxonomy (GTDB): domain Bacteria; phylum Acidobacteriota; class Thermoanaerobaculia; order Gp7-AA8; family Gp7-AA8; genus DASXHZ01. Next base: position 4,795 of record DASXIH010000014.1, on the reverse strand, counting down.
ATTCAGCCGGCGTACGTCGAGACGCTCTCGAACGGCCTGAAGGTGGGGTACATCGGCCTGATCGGCGAGGACGCCGCGGTCGACGCTCCGGCCTCGGCGCCGGTCACGTTCACGCCGCTGTCGACGCACTACGACTCGATTCAGGCGATGGTCGACAACCTGCGCAACGCGCAGGGAGCGCAGTTCGTCATCGCGCTCTCGCACTCCGGCACCGATGCGACCGGAACGTCGGGCGAGGATGTGTCTCTCGCGCAGCACGTCCACGGCATCAACGTCATCGCCTCGGGGCACACCCACACGCCGCTCAACGCCGCGCACGCGGTGAAGAACGGATCGTGGACGACGCAGATCATCGACGCCGGCTCCTACGGCACGAACGTCGCGCGTCTCGACGTCAAACTGAACCGCGCCGCCGGCACTGCGACGCCGTTCTTCTTCAACAACGTCCTCATGTCGAATGCGACGCTCGCGGCGCAGGAGGCGGGTCAGCATCCCGACGTCCCGACGACCGTGCTGTTCAACATGACCGATCATCAGTTGAACGCCAGCCTCGGCCCGCTGCTCTCGCAGTTCTTTCCCGACTACAGCGCGACGGACCTCGGCAAAGGCATCTATCACCCGGTCGGCAGCGCGGCGCAGGACATGGTGCCGAACGACCAGGATCCGGTGCTCGCGCCGAACGGGATCGGCAACCTCGCCGCCGACGCGATCCGCGCCGTTCCGAACTCGATCATCTCCCAGACGCTCACGGCGGTCGGCGGCAATCCCGCGAACCTCCCCACCTTCGACTTCACGCCCGTTCAGTTGGGCGTCGTCGGCACGGGCGTCATCCGTCAACCGTTGAAGGGCGGCGTTCCGCTGTCGTTCGCCGACATCTACAACGTCCTCCCGCTCGGCATCTCGCCCGATCAGTCGCAGGCGCTCCCGATCGGCTATCCGCTGATCTCCACCTATGTCGACGTCAACGACGTGAAGAAGATCGCGGCGCTCCAGCTCGTGGGGCAGGCGAACCTCGTCGGCTCGTCGTTCTACCTGAACATGTCGGGCGTCAAGTACACGCTCTCCGACACCGGCTCGTACGACTTCTTCAAGTACGCCACCGCCGGCGCGGTGCTCTCGATCACGAGCAGCAAGGTGTCCGCCGGCTCCCAGCCGGCGCTCCAGGCGCTCTTCGCCATCTTCTCGGCGGACACCGACGGCGGCGCCGCGATGATCGCGGCCGCCAACGCGGGGAATCCGTATGCGACCGCGATCGTCACGCTGAACGACACGAATCCGACGGCCGCCCAGAAGGCGGCGAACGTCACCGCCTTCGGCAAGGTCGCAGCCCAGGCGATCGTCGGCACACAGCAGGTGAGCGCCCTAATCGCGCAGAAGGCGGTCGCGGCCATCGATACCGTGTCCGGATTCTCGCCGGCCGACGCCGAGAACACCGGCAGCACGACGGCCATCACGAGCGGCCGCGTTCGCACCACCGCCGATCTCTACGCGATCCTGCTGCTGAACGCCGTCGAGTCGCAGTACGGGATCAAGATCACGCCGTTCCAGACAGCGACCGGCACAACAGTGCTTTCCGACATCCCGACCATCCTCGGCAACCGCGTCGACGCCTCGCCGTCCACCGCGGGCGTCCAGGAGATGAAGGAGTGGATGGCCCTCCTCTCCTACGTCGGCACCGGCCTCCACGGCACGATCGGCCCCGAGTACTCATCGACGACCCTCTTCACCGACTTCCCGACCTTCGGCGCCGCGGTGAAGGTCCGCAACTCAACCTACCCCCTCCCGCAGATCGGACAACTCATCGCCACGGAGGCCGCGCTGTCGCAGGCACCGTAGTGCGTACGCCCGCGTTGCTCGTGTAGGGGCCGGCTCTCAGCCGGCCCCCGGTAGGCGAAGTTTGACGACGTCGAGCGCCGCCGCCTCCTCGGGTGCAACCGCGACCACTCGCCGGTGAGATGCCGCGACATCGAGCGGCGCCGCAGCCCCTTCGAGGGGCAACGTTGCCACGGCCTCGCGAGCCTCGGCGCACGTAGTGGGGCCAGCGGCCCCTCGAAGCGGCAAGCGCGCCCCATGACGGACACACCTCACACCGTGAAACGGTCGCGTCACCACATCGCGGGCACGGCGACCACAACGTGTCGCTGCAAGGGGCATGACGAGGGGCCGCAGATCACCACGAAGGGGGCCCGGGCGTTCACCAGCGGGGGCGCGACGCCCGACCGGGCGTCGGCGCCATCACGAAGTTGGGCCCTATTCTCACCGGCGGGGAGGACGCGACGGGTGTCCTTGTACAGCGACAGCCGAGACGCACGCGAGATCGCATCGGATTACAATTCGGCGAGTGGTAGACTTCCACACGATTCCGCCGCAGCCCATTGACGCCTCGCGCGCGAACGCACTTCGCGAGCTGTACGAGCGTGGTCCCCTATATCGAAAGTACACCTACGAAACGCAAAACACAATTGCGGTGGTCGTGGACATGATCCATCTGTACTGTCCGGTGTGCCGCCATGACCAGCCCTTCGGAACGGTACGCGATCGTAGCGGTTATTTTCAATGTCGTGCTTGTCAAAAATATGGAGTGCAGTTCTACGTTCAGTTCGGCGAGTCAAACGGATTAAAGTGGATGATGAAAGTCGGGCAGTATCCGCCCGCTACCGAGAGACTTCCGAAGGAACTCGAGAATCGCCTTTCCGGATCAGATCTAGATCTCTATCAAAAAGCACTCCGGTCTCGCACTTTTGGCTTCGGTTTGGCGAGCATGGCCTATCTTCGGCGCGTCGTCGAAAATCGCACAAATGAACTCCTCGACTTGATCGGCGAAGCTGCATCCAAGCAGGGTGGAGCGGCGGACGTAGCGCAACGAGTAGCCGAAGCGAAGACTTCGTTCCAGTTTGAACAGAAAGTCGAACTCGCCGGCCAGATTTTGCCCGTCTCGCTGCGGCCTGGCGGAATGAACCCGTTGGACGCCCTGCACGATCTTGCGAGCGCTGGTATTCACCGCTTGAGCGAAGAGGAATGCCTCGACCACTTTGACACTGCGCGGACCGCATTCGAATACCTCTTTTGTCAGCTTCAGGTCGACCGAGAAGCTGCGCGCGGCTATGTGGACGCAATGCACAAGCTGGAGCAGGTGCGGGCGCAAGCTACAAAGAAGGCCGAGTCTCGCGAAATCCCCGATTCACCTTCCAAGAATGCTGTCTAAATGTAGCGTGCGAAGAGATTGTTCCTATCGAGGCTACTGATCGGTGCGCTGCGGAAAAGCGTGGAATGGTGTTCAATGCAAACTGTAGAAGCGAAGGTACAGCGCGAGCCGCGAAATGGCTTTTCGCGGCGGCATGCCGTCCGGCCGAATACTGGTCGCGAATCACTGCTGATCCGGCATAATGCCGAGCCTGCCCTTAAGTAGATGCTCAGTTGTCACTGACGCTCCGACTACGCCTTGACAAGGAGTTGTTCGGCCTCGGGGACCACAGCGTCCGCGTTTCGTGAGCGGACGAAAAGTACCGTTAGACTATCTTGCCCGCGTCGATTTAGATATGCTTTCCCAACTCTCTCCAGGCAGCCGTCCGGCGATTATTGCCCTGATGGGTCGTACAGCGGTTGGAAAGTCAACCCTCATAGCAACCCTCGCAAAGTCTCTCGACGGAAACGATTTCCAACCGATGGACGCTGTGCGCGGATTTGCCGAGCTGTTCTCTGATTGGATTCGACCGGAACGACCAGAACCAGCGCTCGAAGGACCTTTCGATCGACAGTCGGTCATCATACAGTTCTCCGACGATGTCACGCCTTCTGAGATCACTAATCAGTTGGCGGACCGCGATCTTGCCGTGACGATCGTCTTGGTCGATGTCCACGACACGGAGTTACCGGCAGAAGTTGTGAAGAGAAGTGCAGTGATCGATTCCGTCGCGGCGAGTCGGCCGCCGATCCGCTTGCTAGTTGTCACCAAGAGCGATGACTCCCTTGAGCCCAGTCATGGTTTGTTGGATGACCTCTCTCATCGTTATAACTTTAAACGATGGTTTGTAACCAGTGCGATGGATGGTACTGGCATTCAGGAACTGCGAACCGGAGTGTTGGAGGCGATTGGGGCTCGTGCGGCGCGCGACGAACCTGAGGACGATGTCGTTCGCATCGTACGGACGATGACGGATGCACTATGTGAATTGATCGCAGCGCAACCAGATGCACTCAATCGTGTCGAATGGCGCGAGCTGGAGCGCGTGATAGCCAGAGCGCTAGAGAAAATCGGCTTCGACGTGGAACTGACGCCATCGGGGAAAGATGGCGGCAAGGATGTCGTCGCTACATGTATCGCTCACAACCATAGAATGTTGTTCTACATTGAGGTCAAGCATTGGCGAGACGACCGTCCAGGACTTCGTCATGTCGCAGACTTTGTACAGGTGAATGCGTTTGACCGTACGGACGGCGGCCTTTTTTTGTCGTCTTCTGGGTTTGCCAATGCGGTGCATACGAGATTAGCTGAGATTTCCTCTCAGAACGTCAGACTAGGTCAGCGCGACAAAATCGTACATTTGTGTCGTCAATTCGTGCAGCGCGCGGCTGGTCCATGGTCGCCGACAAGTCCATTGCCGGTCTTACTTTTTGAAGAGACGCTTACCTGACGCGCCGAACGCATTCTCTGCAGCCGGACGTGCCAACGTTGCCGTGAAGCTGGCGAGGCCGGATGTGTGGTGGCGGATACACGATCCGTGGCGCGGTAAGTTTGCCCCGAACGGGAGGGGGTCAATTTGAACAGGTGACCCACTACCGCGGCCTGGAGCTG
>DASXIH010000013.1:0-4508 GCA_036498125.1 Thermoanaerobaculia bacterium | reverse complement strand
CAGCGTCATCCCGAAAGAGCCGTTCAGCTGCCTGATCCTGCGGTGTCAGCTCGTAGAAGACGAGGTGATTCTTTCGTCGCGTCTTCTTCACTGCCTCGACCACCCACGGGTAGCCCCAGAAAAGCTCGTCGCCGCCTTGGCCCTGCAGCAGCACCTTCGTCCCGGTCTCATGCGCCGCCCACGCGACCGCCGCATACCCCGCGGCGGCGATGTCGGCGATCGGGTCGTCCTGCCGCGCGATGAGGTCCTCGAACGTCGCCGCGACCTCGGACGCCGCCAACTCCACGCGCATGAACGGTAGATCGAGCGCGCGCGCCGTCTCTTCGGCAAACCCCGACTCGTCGTTCTCCGGACGTCCCGGATAGCCCACGCTGATGCAGCGCGCGATTCCCTTCTTCGCAACCAGTGCGGCGATCGCCGTCGAGTCGAGACCGCCACTGAGCGCGATACCGACCGGAACGTCGGAGCGGACGACGATCTCCGCGATGTCGTCGAGCCGGTCGCGAATCGCCGTGGCCGGGTCGCCCGCGATCGGCGGCGCATCCTCCATGTTCCAGTAGCGCCGTTCTTCGACCTTCCAGTCGTCGAGATCGAACGTCATCCACGTCGCGGCGGGAAGTTTGCGAATGCCGCGGATCGCTGTGCGCGGCTCCGGGATGAACGAGAAGTGGAGAAACTGATGGACCGCCACCGGGTCGAGCTCGCGCGATGTGACCCCGGACGCAAGCAGCGCCTTCATCTCCGAGGCGAAGTAGAGCGCGTCGGATGTCTCGAACAGATACAGCGGCTTCTCGCCCATGCGATCGCGCGCGAGCAGGAGGCGTTTCCGGCGCGCGTCCCACAGCGCGATCGCGAACATGCCGCGCAACTGCTCGACGAACGCCGCGCCGTGCTCCTCATACAGATGCACGATCACCTCGGCGTCGCTATGCGTCGCGAAGGTGTGGCCGCGCCGGATCAGCTGCTCACGCAGCTCGACGTGGTTGTAGATCTCACAATTGGCGATCGCCGCGATCTGCCGGTCTTCGCTGTACAGCGGCTGATCTCCGTGCTCAACGTCGATGATCGCGAGGCGGCGTACGCTGAGGGAGACGCCGGGCGCGTCGACGAAGCCGGCCGAGTCGGGGCCGCGATGGCGCAGCGCCTCGGTCATCGTGAACACGCGCCGCTTCAGCAGCTCGTCATCGCCGCGGCGGGAAAGGGCTCCTGCGATTCCGCACACGCGTCACTTTCTCCTGAGCATGTCCTGATACGACGACCCGAGGTGAAACAGCGGGGGCAGGAGACGATCGAACAGGAACGTTCGAAGATGCGGGTAGTTGCGGCGGCTGCGAAACGGAGCGCGCAACAACGCGGCGACGATCAGCACGATCGCTCCGATGCCGCGGATCGGCCAAGGCCGCGACATCCCCGGGCCGAGGACACCCCACATGTCGCGACAGGTGCGGCCGTGGACGAACGTGCGGCGCAGCCAATAGCGAAACGAGAGTGCTTCGGGGCGGACGACCGTCTGCACCGAGATGCGCGGGTCGTAATAGACGAAGAACGGTGCGCCGGACGCCTGGCCGCGCGCTACGAGCTCGGTCTCATCGCCGCGCGCGAGACCGCGGCCGTGCAGCCCGAGCTCCGTGCGGAAACAGCCGAGGCGCTCGACGGTCGCCTTCTTCCAGATCATGTTCATCCCGTGGGGGTGCTCGCGTCCCTGCATCGGACGCGCGGTGTCGCCCCACGTGTGGCCGATGAAACGGTCCTCGAACCATCGCGGCTTTTGCGAAACATAGAACGGGCGATAAGGCCCGCCGCAGAGGTCACAGTCGGTGCGCGACGTGACGTCGACGATCGCCTGCACCCACTCCGGATCGGGAATCGAGTCGGCGTCGACATGCGCCACGAAGCGCGACTGCGCGTGGCGATAACCTGCATTGCGCGCGCGATTGAGGCCGAGGACCGGCTCCTCGATCATCTCGATGTCGAGCTGCCCGCGATATCGCTCCGCGACGTTGCGCGGGTTGTCCGTCGATCCGTTGTCGACGACGATGACTCGAAAGGCATCGCGGCCGGCGGTCTGATGCGCGAGCGCGTCGAGAAGGCGGGGGAGAAGAGCGGCGTCGTTATGGCAGCAAACGACGACGTCGAGGAGTTCGGGTGCGCTCACTTTCCGCCGCTCGGGTACAGCTCGCTCACGATCCGCGCGCTCCGCGCCTCGGCCATGAAGCCGGCGTTGGGCGCGATTTGCGTCGCGCGCGCGTGGTGGGAGCCGGGACGCGCGATGACTGTGATGCAGTCGATCAGCCGCCGGGTCCCCCAGTTGACCAGCTCCTGCGACGCACAGTGAAGCCGCGCATCGTCGATCCACCCGCGCACGCGCGCCGCGTCGACGGAGCGCGCGCGCCAATGGTTCGACGTCTCTCCGACGATCCGTCCGATCACCGGCAGCTTGCCGGCAGCGAACGGCGCACGTCCGATCGCGGCGAGATTCGAATGATGGAGGAATGCGACGCCGTCGCGCGTCAGGATGCGCCCGAGCTCGCAGATGTAGCGCTGCATGACGTCGCCTTCCGCGTGCACCAGGGAATCGAAACTGAAGACGAAGTCGACCGAAGCGTCCGCGATCGTCGGAAACGACTCGCCGTCGTTGACGAAGCACTGCACTCCTGGATCGCCGTCGAAGAGGGACTCACAAGCCGCGATGCATTGCTGCGAGATGTCAACGAGGAGCAGTCTCTCGCAGAGCGGCCGGAGGTAGCGGCTCCAGCGTCCGTGTCCAGTGCCGATCTCGAGAATCGTCGGCGCCGGGACGAATCCGGCAATGCGCGGAGCGAGGGTGTGCTTCCACTGCGACTCGACCCCGCCCCACCATTCCGACCACTCGCTTCCGCCCGCGCTCCAGTCGTAACTGTCGTTCCAGACACGGACGTTTTCCCTCGTGGTCGCCAGTGAAGCCTCCGATCGCTAGCATAAACTATCGATCGTGCCGGCCCGATCGCACCCCTTGTGGAGACGCATTACGCACGCCGTCCGGCGCCGGCTCGGAGACGCGCCACCCGCCTCCGTCGAGCCGGAATTCGCGTTGTTGTGCGAGAGAGTGCGCCCATTCACGCTGCTGTCGTGGGAACGGCTCTACGCGATTTATCGCGCCGTGAAATACCTGACGAGCGCGGGTATCGAAGGTGACGTCGTCGAGTGCGGCGTCTGGCGCGGCGGATCGTCGATGCTCATGGCGTCGACATTCGTGGCGGCCGGCGACGCATCGCGGCGCCTCTTTCTCTACGACACGTTTGCCGGGATGACGAGGCCCACCGATGCCGATCGCGACGCCTCAGGCGAGGCGGCGATGAAGCGGTGGACCGCCGAACAGCAGGAAGGCTTCAACACCTGGTGCTACGCGCCGATCGAGGAGGTTCGCCGCAACGTCCTCTCGACCGGCTATCCGGAAGCGCTCATCGAGCTCGTAAAAGGCGATGTCGAACAGACGATCCCCGCGCGGACACCCGGGCGTATCGCGTTGTTGATGCTTGACACCGACTGGTACGCCTCGACGCGGCATGAGCTCCAGCACCTCTTCCCGCTCCTCGTCTCCCGCGGCGTTCTCATCATCGACGACTACGGTCACTGGAGCGGAGCGAAGAAGGCCGTCGACGAATACTTCCGGGAGAGCGGCGTCTCACTGCTCCTCAACCGGATCGACTACAGCGGTCTCGCCGGCGTGAAGCCATGAAATGATGGACGTTCCGATCGTATCGTTCATCTACAACCGTCCGGAGGCGGTGCGTGCCAGCCTCGGCGCGCTCCGCGCCATCCGTCCGCGAACGCTGTTCATCGTCGCTGACGGTCCGCGCGCTGATGCCGCCGATCGGGAGCGCACCGAAGCCGCGCGAGCAACGGCAGCGGCGTCGATCGACTGGTCTTGCGACGTGACGAAGATCTACGCGCCCCATAACCTCGGCTGCGCCCGCCGCGTTTCCAGCGGCATCACCGAAGTTCTGCAGCAAACCGAGGCGGCGATCATTCTCGAAGACGACTGTGTCGCCCATCCGACGTTCTTTCGGTTCGCCGCGGAGCTGCTCGACAAATTCGCGTCCGGCGACCGCGTCGCCTCGATTTCCGGCGACAACTTTCATTTCGGACGAACCTACGGCGCGGACAGCTATCTCTTCTCGCGCTTTCCGCACTGTTGGGGATGGGCGACCTGGGCCCGCGCGTGGCGCGGCTACGATCACCAAATGGGAGGCTGGGAGGAGTTTCGTTCCAGCGGCTGGCTCGAACGTACGTTTGGGACGAGCGGCGCGCGCTACTGGCGCAATGCGCTGGACAGGACGTTCCGCGGCGAGATTGACTCTTGGGCGTACCGTTGGGCGTACGCCTGTTGGAAGAACGAACGGCTCACGATCGTACCGCGTGTGAACCTCGTCTCGAACATTGGCTTTGGGGCGGCGGCATCGCACACGCGGCGCCGGAGCCCGCTCGAGCGAGTGCCTGTGCGGCCGATGACGTTTCCGCTGCAGCAT
>DASXIH010000012.1:0-1925 GCA_036498125.1 Thermoanaerobaculia bacterium | reverse complement strand
TGCCGGCGTGGCTGCCCTGGCACGTCGCATGGGCTTACTTCACTGGCGCGACCTTCATCGCGGCGGGCATCGCGATCATCGTCGGAGTCCTGGCAGGTCTCGCCGCCGCGCTCTCCGCGCTGCAGATGGGCCTTTTCACGCTGCTCGTCTGGGCGCCCATCATCGCGGCAGGCCATCCGAAGCCCTCGGACTGGGCCGAGTTCGTCGAGTCGATCGTGCTGACTGCCTGCGGGTGGGTCGTGGCGGAGTCGTATCGGGATTTGACCCGCGCTACTCCGCCGTAATCTCCCGCGCCCCGTCCTCCCCCACGCGAATCGTCACCTCGACGTGGCCGCGCTCGAACTCTTCGAACGCGCGTTTCGGCCACTCGATCAGCTTCAGGCCGGGGCCGGAGAGAAGGTCGTCGATTCCGATCTCGAGCCATTCACGGCGGTTCTCGGAGAGGCGGTAGCCGTCGATGTGGATGATCGGATCGGCGTTGGGGCGGGGATACTCGTGGACGATCGCGAACGACGGCGACGCGACCTCGCGCGGGTCGGCGCCGAGCTCCGTCGCGATGGCGCGGGCGAGGAACGTTTTACCGGCGCCGAGGTCGCCGGTGAGGTGGACGATCGCATCGGGAGCCAGCGATCGCGCGATCTCGCGGCCGGCGGCGGTGGTCTCGTCTTCGGTCTGACAGATCCAGCGCTTCATTTCGAGTTGATGCTCACTCCGTCCTTCAACATCTTGATCGCCTCGGCGATGCGGCGCGTGCGCGTCTCCTCTTTCTTCGCACTGTCGATCCAGGCGACGTACTTCATCCGGTGCGATGGTGGGATCTTCACCCACTTCGCGTGAGCCGCCTTGTCCGCCTTCAGCGCGCGCTCGATGTATGCCGGAACGGCGCCGTCACGCGGATAGCGCTCCGCCACGGGGCGGTTCTCGTTCGGCGGCTTCGCGAGTCCCGGCGGCGCGATGCGGCCTTCGTCAAGAAGCCGGGCGTACCGCGCGCGATTGCTCTCGGACCAGTTGCTGTCCGGCCGCCGCGGCGAGAAACGCTGCATGTAGCGGCTCTCGTCGAGCGACTTCGTCATCCCGTCGATCCAGCCGAAGCAGAGCGCCTCTTGGACCGCTTCTTCGTACGAGACGCGCGGCTCGCCGCTGTTCTTCTTCGGATAGATGAGCCAGATCTCGGTGGCGCGGTCGTGATTCTTCGCGAGCCACTTCCGCCACGCCGCGCGCGTCGGGACATACAGCGTCTTCGCCGGATCGACGTTGACCATCACAGTCGCTGCAGCCGTTGAATCGCGAACGGGAGCTTCTCGGCAAGGTCGTTCGCGGTGAGGCCCGTGTCGCCTTTCTCGTCGCGGAGGAGGTCGGCGGCGAAGCCGTGGAGATAGACGGCGGCGCACGCCGCATCGAATGCGTCGACGCCGCGCGCGAGCAGCGCCGTGATGATTCCGCCGAGGACGTCGCCCATGCCGCCGGACGCCATGCCGGGATTGCCGGTCGGATTCACATTCACATGACCGTCGGGCTCGGCGATCAGCGTCTGGTGGCCTTTGAGGACGACGACGCATTTCGTCCGGCGGGCCGCTTCGCGCACGGACTCGAGCCGATTCGCGTTGATCGATTTCGCGTCGCCGCCGATCAGCCGCGCCAGCTCGCCCGGATGCGGCGTGATGACGCGTGCCTTCGCCAGTTCGTCGATGTGGCCGGCGAATGCGTTGAGGCCCGAGGCGTCGATGACGAGCGGCTTATCGATCGTGGAGACGAGCGCACGGATGCCGGCGTAGGACTCCTCGTTGTCCGCGAGACCGGGTCCGACGAGCACTGCTTCCTTCGTCTTCAGCGCATCGACGTCGCTGGTCGTCATCGACTCGATCGAATGCGCGTGAACCTGTGCCGCCGTGTCGTCATCGGTGATGACGGTGACGAGTCCCGCG
>DASXIH010000011.1:0-8969 GCA_036498125.1 Thermoanaerobaculia bacterium | reverse complement strand
CCCTGCTCCAGCTCCGACAGCAGCGTCGACGCGAATTTCGTCAGCTTCGCCTCGGTGTACCGCATCGCCGCAAACGATTTCGGATCGTCCGGCGAGCCCCAGTTCCCCTGCCCCCCGACCAGCGGATAGCGCATCGAGAACGGCTGCGCCATGAGGACCATCGCCTCGTAACACGCCGAGTCGCCGTGCGGATGGAACTTGCCGATCACGTCGCCCACCGTACGCGCCGATTTCTTGAACTTCGCCGCCGCCGACAGCCCCAGCTCCGACATCGCATAAACGATCCGCCGCTGCACCGGCTTCAGACCGTCGGCGATATGAGGCAGCGCCCGGTCGAGGATGACGTACATCGAATAGTCGAGGTACGCCTTCCGCGCAAACAACGAGACCGGCTGCGTCTCGACGTCCGCCATCGTCGGCGGGGGGGTGATGAGTGAGCCTTGTCCTTTGGATTTCCGGGTCGCCATGGTGTCGGCGGGAAACTACCATGACAGCGTGCCCACCATCTTCACCCACCCTGCCGCCCCGCTCGGCCTCGCCCCGTGGTTCCGGCGGCTGCCAAGATCGCTGATCGCGACCGCCGCCATCGCCAGCTCTCTCCCAGACGTAGACGTGCTCGCCTTTCGCTACCACATCCCCTACGAATCCCCCCTCGGCCACCGCGGCCTCACCCACTCTCTCGCGTTCGCCATCACCCTCGCCCTACTCCTCGCGCTCCCTTACCGATCCCAATTCACGCGCGCCTTCACCTTCCTCGCGATCTCCATCGCCTCCCACGGCCTCCTCGACGCGATGACCAACGGCGGCAAAGGCGTCGGCTTCTTCATCCCCTTCTCGACGAAGCGCTACTTCCTCCCCTGGCGCCCCATCCGCGTATCGCCCATCGGCGCGACGAACTTCGCCGCGAAAGGCGGCGCAGTCCTCCGCTCCGAGCTCCTCTGGGTCTGGCTTCCGTTCGCGGTCATCGCGATCGCAGGCACGGCCGTCGTGCGCGGCGCCTCTGTGTGGCGCCGGCGCCACACAAGGCCCGATCGCTAAGCGCCCGGCGCGCGATCTCCGCGCAGTAGACCGGCCACGGTCAGATCCTCATCGACCTGCGGCCAGTGGATGTACTCCCCGTCTTCCAGCAGCCGATAATCGCTCCGTTGCTCCGCAGTCGCGTTCAGCAGCCGCGGATACCAAGCCAGCGGCACGATGATCGTGCGCCCATCGACGAGATGGACGATCAGTTCGTCGGCCGTCGTGATCACTTCCGACGCGCGCGCAATGGTTTCAGTTGCCGAAGTACTCATGCCAAGCCTTCAAGAATTCTACTCGGTGATGGAGCACCAGTCGTTGAATCTCTCTGAGAACATGAGCCGAAAGGCGCCCTCCCTTCGACATCTCTACAGGGTCGAGCCAGAACTTTGCCACTCGCCGTTCAACCTCCACATGAATGTGCGGTGGCTCCCGCCCATCGCTACTGGAGAAAAAGAAGCGGTACGCCCCGATCACTTTGACAGTCGGCACTGAACCGAGGCTCCCTCGGTTGCTGACACACGTCAATTTTCTACGAGAAGTGGAACCCAGCGGCCGGATCTTCGCCCCCCAGATGTACGGCATGATCGAGTCGCGGACAGGGGAGCCTATGCATCGAAGACTCGATACGTAGGTTTGCCGATTGCATGCAAAATTGTGAAAAAAAGCAAATGAGTTCGACGTTCATTGATGTCGTCAATGCGGCGATGAAAGCGGCTGCGGCACGCGACTATCGTGGCGCTGCGGAAATTGCTCTCAACGCGGCAGGCCGTGCGCTCGAGTCGGGCGAGCCGGGAGAGGCTGCGTCGCTGAAAGTCGCAGGCGCAGAATACCTTTCGCTGGCGGGCGATAACACGGCCGCAACCGCCGCCTATACTGATGCCATCGCGTTGGAACCAGAGGTTGCGCTGCATCGCATCGCCGCTGCCGCACACTATTATTTTCAACTTGAGCAGCCGAAGACGGCCTATGGCATCTTGGAAGTCTTAGCAGCACCGCCGTTCGCGATGGATGCCGAGGTGCGGCATCAAGTGGCGATACTCAGCGGTCGATTCGCGCTCAACGAGTCTCGCATCGACGATGCCGTTCGTGACCTCACGACGGCTGGCCGCGAAGCGGTCATCGCGGCAATGCCTTCATTCATGTGGGATTTGCAGCTCGTTGCGGATTTGATCAAACGTGGTCATCGCAGCGGAGAATGTGAGCATTATCTCCATGAGGTCTTAGCCGTGGCTCGAGAGGAGCCGAATGAACGGATTGTGAAACGTGTGACGCATCTTCTCTCCGGCGATACAGCTTCCTGACCCGCCCCCCTTGCGCTCCCGCCCATCCGCCGTTGGCGGAGGATCGTTCGCAATGTCTGGATGTAAATAGAGGTGGTTTCGCTTTCCGAAAATGTGGCGAGGTTGCGACGGCGAGCACGTCAGGTGCTCGTCGTCCTGCTTCTCGGGATCGTCGCCATCGCGGCACCTTTGGTACCGGTGGCGATGGAACAAGTCCGGCTAGTGCGTATCGACCATTCGACGAAGGAAATCGTCATCCTTCTCGCCGAGGTCATGGCGTTGGTCGGACTTGCGGTAATTTTCGCGCGAACGGTCGTCCGCAGTTTGCGCGAGAGGCCGAGGGTCATACCGTACTTCCCGAAACACCTCCGATCCGAGGGAGGAACAAGCAACAGCGAGCGGCGCAATGCCTTCCACGATGGGTGCGGTCTAGCCGCAGATATGGCAGTACTCGACCGGCTCGCCACTGACGCGGGTGTCGCCTCCTTGTCGCAGTTCGGCTTCTCGGACGATCTGATGAAACAGGAAGTCACCTGGTTCGATCCGACGGAAGGCCTGCAAACGGTCGAGACGCTGCTGCGCCTGCTTGCCGCCGACCCAGGTCCAATCAGCGGCGTGACCTTGGACGATCTCAGGCGTCTACGTGGTGCACTGCAAAGGGCTGCGGAGACCAACACGCAGTTTGCACTGATCGTTCGGTACGGCCGCGACGACTTCATCTCGGGCGTGGAGATGGAGCGCCGAGCAGGCACCTTCTGGTGCTGACCTGTTCTTGCAATCCCACCCGTTCGGGAGTATATTCACACCACATGGTGACTAACCCCCACCCCCACCCCGCGGTCGGCGCTCAGCTTCGGGAGGCTTACCAGCGGATGGGGCTCACCATCACGCAGCTCGAGAAGCTCTCCGGCGTGAGCCGGAAGTACATCTCGCTGGCCTTCGAGGGGGCGAACATCAGCCTCTCGATCCTCGAGAAACTGGCGCGGGCGCTGGGGATCTCGGCGATCAAGCTGGGGGGACTGGAAATCGATGCGGGGAAACCGTCGCTGAGCAAGCCCGACCTGGCGCTCGCGACGACCATGCTGGAGCGCGGCCTCAACGAGGCGATGGACGGCTTTTCCATCCTCCGCCGCCACGACGTCCGCGAAGACCCCATCGCCATCGCGCGACAGGTCACCGCAGGAATCCGTAAGAGAAAAGTCAGCGGACGAGAGACCGCTGTTGATGACGACACCGTGGTGAAGTCCGCCCGGCGTCGCCGGTAATTCGCAGGTCGAAGTTCAAGGTCCAAACCGGTTCGTTTCGAGGAAAAACTTATGAGTCGTCGCGTCTCCGGAAGGCGTCCGGGAAGGGCGCATTTGGCTACGGCATTGCTCGGGCGCAGGCTCGAGCCGTGGGTGTTCCGCGTCGTCGATGAGCTCAACGACGAGCTCACGGAGAACCCGGGCACCCTTCCCCCCTCGGCACTCTTTAGCGTGCGCGTCATGCGGGCGATCGTGAAACATTCGACCCACGCGATGGTGCGCAACACCTTCCATGCGCTCTCGCTCGCGCGGCTCGCCACGCTGCTGGCGCCTCACCTGCCGGCGCGCACCCCCTACGAAGGACAGCGCGCTCTCTTCCTCGAAGGCGAAGCCTACCGGCATTACGCGTGCGCGCTGCACCGCGCCGGCCGGAACTTCGACGCGCAACGCGCCGCCGAAGAGGCACGGCGCTTCTTCCGAATCCCCGTCGTCCGAAAGGCGCACCCGAAATACGAATGGATCCTCGACCTCACGAGCGGACAGATCGTCTTCCACCTCGAGGACCCCGAGCGCGGCTTGGAGATCATCTCCCGCGCCGCCGATCACCTCCACGTCGTCTACGGCGACGTCCTGCGCTTCCTCAAGGGACGCATCATCTACGCCACGCTCCTCATGTCGCTCGACCGGTACGAAGACGCGCTCGCGATCTTTGACGAAGCCCTCGACATCGCTAGCGAGACGAACAACCTCGAGTTGCGGGCGGTGATCGTCTACAACATCTCCATCTGCGGGAAACGCCTGCAGAAGGAAAAGGCAGACGAATGCAACGAGACCGCCCTCCCGATGCTGAAGAAGACCGGCATCTCCGCCGATACTCCGCGCGCCGGCTGGACGCGCATCATCGAGCTCCAGCAAACCGGAAAGACGAAGAGCGCCATCTCCGAGATGTACGCGTTTCGCCAGGGTTACATCGACGCGGGGCTCGAACTGCAGGGACACGTCGACGTCACCCCGGTCATCGTCGAGGCGCTGGTCCGCGAGGGACGGTCCTCCGAGGCCCGTATGGTTGGCGAGCACGCCATCCTGAAACTCGCCGAGGCTGGATTGAAGGTCATGGAGTTGCGGATCCGAAAGATGCTCGAAGTGGCGCCGCCGCCAAGCGACGACGGCGCCGTGTTCGAGGATGGGGCTTAGAGGTCTTTGCCGGCTTTGAACTCAACCGATGCGACCTCGCCGGCAAGGCCGTCGAGGGCGACGATGAAGAGCTGCACGGCGGAGCGCCACGACGCCTTGACGAGCGGCATCGCAGCAAACGTCGCGAGCAGCGGACGCACAGCACGGAAGATCGTGATCACCTGCTTCAGCCGGTTGGGCGGCGTCTGCACCAGCGTCATCGGATCGTTCGGCTTGATCTTGAGCGTTGCGATGCTCGCATCGATTTCCGCGTGAGCCGCCAGAGCGGCCTCATAGGTCGTGATAGTCATTTCGCTACTCCTTTCTTTTCGTTCTTGCGGGCGGGGTAGGAAGCGCGGGAGGAGGGGCGCGACGGCGGACGCCGGCGCCACTTGCTAGCCGCGATGGAGCGGAGCCGGACCGTGAGACCGACGTCGGACCACGCCTTGGCGATGGCGCGCTGGACGTCGCTGCCGATGCCGGCGAGCTGGCCGGCGACGGTGACGGTCGCCTGCGCGAAGTCGCGGAACTGCGCGTTCGCGCCGAGGTGCTTGGTCAGCGTCTCGTACCAGACACGCCCGAGGACCGGCCACGTCTCCCCGCCGATCGCGATTGCGGCGAGATAGAACGCGCGGTTCAGGATGCCCGAGTTGACGTGGACGCCGCCGCCGTCAGCGCTCGTGCGGACGTAGTCGCGCATGTGCGCCGGCTGCGGGTCGCGCCCGAGGCGCGGATCGTCATAGGCCGTTCCGGGAGCGGCCATCGAGCGGATGGCCTTCCCCTTCACGCCGGGAGCGAGCAGTCCTTCGCCGATCAGCCAGTCGGACTCTTTGGCGCTCTGGCCGAGCGCCCACTGTTTGATCATGATTCCGAAGGCGTCGGAGATGTGCTCGTTGAGAGCGCCCGTTTGACCCGTGTAGCCGAGGGCCGCGGTGAACTGCGTGACGCCGTGCGTCAGCTCGTGGCCGATGACCTCGAGCGGCTTCGTGAAACGGTTGAACAGTGTTCCGTCTCCGTCTCCGTAGACCATCTGCTCGCCGTTCCACATCGCGTTGTCGAAGCGGCGCCCGTAGTGGACGGTCGCGTCGATCGGCATTGCTTTGCCGTCGATGGAAATGCGGTCGAAGACGTTCTGATAGAAATCGAAGACGGTTCCGGAACCGTCGAAGGCTTCGTTGACCTCCGGGTCGGTCCCGCGCTCGCTCGCCTCCGACATGACCAGCTTGCCGGGCAACGTGCGCGTGTGCTTCGCGTCGTAGACGCTGCGCTGTTTGCCGGCCGGAGCCGCGTCCGCCGGAGGGACGATGAGGGTGCGTTGGCGCTTTCCCGCGATCGAGCGGATCTCGACGAGAGTGGCCCGCGCGGTGATGCGTGATTGATAGTCACCGCCGTCCGCAACATGCCGGAGGATGTGCGGCGGAATGACCGTACAGATACAGGTATTCTTCCTAACTGACATTGTTCTCCTTTCGCAGGGGGTTCGGTGTTGGGGGCACGACCGCGCGCCACGCGGTCATGCCCCGCTTTCAGCGGATCAGTTGACGAGGTGCGCCCCTGGGGCCTCCTTTCCCGAAGTAGAAGCGGGAGCCGGCGTGGCGCCCGTCGTCGGAGTGGGCTGCGCCGGTTTCTTCTTCCGTCCGCCGCGATTGAGGTGACGCTTCATCGTCGCGACGTGTGCGACGAGCGGAGCGCTCCCCGGATCGCGAACGAGACCCTTGGAGATCGCGTAGATCTGCAGCGCGTCTGCGGCGAGCGACGCTTTTTGCGAGTCGATCGTGAACTGCAATCCGCGGCCGAATGCGATGGCCTTGTCGGCGATGGCCTGGAATGCGTTCACGAACTGCTGGACGTCGCGCGCCTGGTTGACGTCGAGCTTCTTCACGCCCTGCAGCTCCTCGGTTGCGTCGACAGCTGCGACCGCACTCGCGACGAACTGCTCGGAAACGCTCAGATGGCCCTGGACGAACCGTTGCGTCGTCGGGTGCCGCTCCTCGAAGTGAGGGAGTTTTGCGACGAAGCCGTCGAACGCCACGCTGATCTCGTCAGCGAGCTCCTGGTACTTCGTGACCGTGAGATTCGGGTTTGCCGGATCGATCGGAGGCGGCGGCGCCGTCTCTGCCGCTCCGGCGGTTGTGACTGTGGTTTCCATGGTTCTTTCTCTCTTCTTCTTTCCTTTCGTTGTGCGCGCTGCGTGAAGCCACACGCTTCCCGTAGCGCCGCTGCGACCCCCGCGCTCGGCCAAAGAGCGGAGGACTAAGTGGCCGGTGCACTGCCTGGTTGTCCGGTACAAGAGCCGATAATCCCCGCGTGGCGTGCTTATATTCCCGTTCGGCGCGACGATAGTCCCGGAAGAGCGTTCAGCCGCCATGGGTCGCACCCTCGCACCCGCGAATCGCGCCCCCCTCACATCGACCGCGACACCCCTCTGGGCCGGAGTGCCTACCCCCCTCGGTCGGTTCCGCGCACGTGACGCATCGGCACGTCACCCCCCTCATATCGACAGCGTCACCCTCGCGGATCGGCCGGCACCTCGATCGGGTCTATCGTTCCGATGTGCGATATCGGCGAAACAGATCCAGCACCCCTGCACGCGAGATCTGCCACGTGCGCCCGGACGATCTCTTCAGTGCGCCGGGAAGACCTGCTGGATGCGCGGAGAGGTTTCAGGGCGGGTGGGCGGGAGGAGAGTAAATGCGCCGGGACGATGTGGAAGGGGTCCCGGGATCGCTAAGCGCCCGGCGCGCGATCTCCGCGCAGTAGACCGGCCACGGTCAGATCCTCATCGACCTGCGGCCAGTGGATGTACTCGCCGTCTTCCTGCAGCCGGTAGTCTGTCCGTTGCTCCGCAGTCGCGTTCAGCAGCCGCGGATACCAAGCCAGCGGCACGATGATCGTGCGCCCATCGACGAGGTGGACGATCAGTTCGTCCTCCGTCGTGATCACTTTCGACGCACGCGCAATCGTTTCAGTTGCCGAAATAATCATGCCTCCCCTACCGCGGCACGTCCTCGTTCCGCAGGTGCTTCCCGACGCAGAGCATTGTCGCGACGCGGCGAAGGATGGGGGCGCCGGCGTGCTCGCCTTCGATGAAGTCGCCGCCGGCCCAGTCCTCCATCGAGCGGAGGAAGTTCTTCGTGGATCGAGACTGGAAGTGGTTCTCCTCGAGGCAGTTCTCGTAGCGCGACTCGCAGTCGTGTTGGCTCGACTCGCAGTCTTCGCGCAGGGCGCTCAGGAAGCGGACGAAGGTCTTTTCGTCGGTGACTTGCTGGGCGAGGTCGGTGAGGGCTTCGTAGGTCATGGGGGCAATTGTATCGGTCCCCTCACCCGGCCTTCAGGTCGTAGCCGGCAACCGGTACACGGCGCCGATCACGATGCCGACGACGACCCACTCGACGAAGTAGGCGACGGCCTGACCAATGGTGAGCCGGAGGCCGATGTTGAGGTTCACGTAGTTGTGGATCACGAAAGCGCAGACGGCGAAGAGTCCGATGAGCGCACCGAATCTCGCTCCGGAGGCGAGCGGGGAGCCGCCACGGTACATGCCGGCGTAGAGGATCGTGAGGACGACCATCGCGACGAGCATGGCCAGCATCCCGAACGGCATCACGCTCTTCATCCCCTCCTGCGAGCGGTAGATCGTCTTGTAGTTCTCGTACTCGCGGCGCAGCGGGCCGGCGGCGAAGGTGAGGAAGCCGATGGCGAAGTAGGCGACGAACGCGGCGATCGACGCGAGGGCGATGCGGGTGATGCTCATGCGGTGTGAAAAGAATACGCCGGCAGGATTGCCGGCGCCACCCAGTCGGGCTGAAGCCCGACCTACGTTCAGTCCTTCTTGGCGACCGGCGGCATCCCTTTCGCGACGGTGTCGACGAAGGAGACCTCTACGCCCTCGCTGATCCGGTGCTCGACTTCCTCGGCGTCCCAGTTGGTGAGGCGCACGCAGCCGTGGGAGGAGTTGTAGCCGATCGACTCGGGCTCGGGGTTGCCGTGCATGCCGTAGTGCTCTTTGCTCAGCGCGATCCAGACGATGCCGACAGGCGAGTTGGGGCCGGGCGGCAGATGGGCGTCGGGCTCGCTGTCCGGCACCTCGTGGTAGAGCGTCGGGTCGTAGTGGAAGTGCGGCATCGGGGTGATCTTGATGACGTGCACGGTCTCGGACGGCGACGGGTCGTAGCCGGAGCCGAGGGTCGTCGGCGCGTGGAAGATGACGCGGCCGTTCGCATCGAAGGCGTTGAATGAGTTGCCGGCGATG
>DASXIH010000010.1:0-2578 GCA_036498125.1 Thermoanaerobaculia bacterium | reverse complement strand
GAGATTGTGGTGTTCGACTTGATGCGTCCCGTTCCCGCGCAGTATGGACACGGCTGAGTCAGCGAGCGTTCGAGCGACTGCCGCACGCGCTTGCGCGTCATCTCGATCAGGCCGAATTCGGAGATCTGCAGGATCTTCGTCTTCGAGCGATCCTTCTTGATCTCGTTCTCGAACACTTCGAAGAGCTTCGCGCGATTGGCGGGGTCCTCCATGTCGATGAAGTCGAGAACGATGATGCCGCCGAGGTCGCGGAGACGGATCTGGCGAACGATCTCTTTCGCCGCTTCGAGGTTCGTCCGAAAGACGGTCTCCTCGAGGTTCTTCTTGCCGACGTACTTGCCCGTGTTGACGTCGATCGCGACGAGCGCCTCGGTCTGGTTGATGACGATGTAGCCACCGGACTTGAGCCACACCTTCGACTTCAGCGCCTTCGCGATCTCCGACTCGATCCCGAAGTCTTCGAAGATCGGCTCGTCGCGGCGGTAGAGGCGGACGCGCGAGACCAGCGCCGGCTGGATGTGGTCGAGGAACTCGACGATGCGCTGGTATTGCTCGACCGAATCGACCCAGACGCTCTTGAACTCGGGCGAGAGGACGTCGCGGATCGTGCGGAGGACGAGGTCGAGGTCGTGGTGGATCACCGACGGCGCGGAGCTCTTCTCGGCGCGGCGGCGGATCTGCTCCCAGAGGTCGACGAGGTACTTCAGGTCGGCGACGAATTCGTCTTCGTTCCGATCCTCGCCTGCCGTCCTGACAATGAAGCCGCCGAGGCCCGCGGGGCGAATGCGCTCGAGGATCTCCTTCAGGCGCGCGCGTTCGCCCTCGTCCTCGATGCGCCGCGACACGCCGATGTGCGAGACGGTCGGCATGTAGACGAGAAAGCGGCCTGGGAGCGTGATGTGGCTGGTGATGCGCGCGCCCTTGCCGGCGATCGTGTCCTTCGACACCTGCACGACGATCTCCTGCCCTTCGCGCAACAGGTCGGAGATGGAGGTTTCCGGCCGATGGTTCGACACGTCGTCGAGCTGCAGTTCGTCGCCGCCGTCGGTCTCGAAGTCCTCGAAGTCTTCGATCACATCGGAGACATAGAGGAACGCGTCGCGCTCCAGGCCGAGGTCGACGAAGGCCGACTGCATGCCGGGGAGGACCTTCGTGACCCGCCCCTTGTAGATGTTCCCGACGATGGTCCGGTGGCGCGTCCGCTCGACCCAAAGCTCGACGACCTGCGCCTCATCGAGGACGGCGATGCGCGACTCGTGTTTCGTCGCATTGATCACGATCTCGCGCGACATGCCGGCGGATTGTAGACTGCGCCGGTGCCACGCACGATCTACTTTTCCGGCTCGATCAGCGGCGGCCGCCGCGATGTTCCGCTCTACCGCCGGATCGTGGCGGCGATGGAGGCGGACGGGCACCGGGTCCTGGCCGGAAATGTGATCGCGGACCACATCGGCGACGATGGCGAGCCGATGGAGCCGGGAGCGATCTTCAGCCGCGACCTTCGCTGGATCGACGAAGCGGATGTGCTGGTGGCGGAGATCTCGATGCCGTCGATCGGCGTCGGATACGAGATCGCTGCGGCGCGGTACCGTAACAGGATCCCGGTGATCGCGCTCTACCGGCCGGCCCACACCCGCCGCTGCACGGCGATGGTGGCGGGCGACGAAGCGATCCGGCTGATCGAGTACGGCGACGATTCGGTCGAGACAATGCTCGAGAATCTCAGCTCCGCGCTCCGAGAATAGATGCCGTCGGGCGGCGGTTGTTGACCGCCGCGAAGGGCGTCTGCTATTTTCCGCCGCCTTCGCAGCACTCCGGCATAGCTCAGTCGGTAGAGCAACGGACTGTTAATCCGTGGGTCGTAGGTTCGAGTCCTACTGCCGGAGCCAATCTCTCCTTCCCGCTTTCGGCACTCTTCGCCGGTGCCGTTCCGCGTCTCCGTACGGTAGGCGGTGCGAGGCACCGGATGGCGCAGATGAAGGCAGCGGAGGTCGCGACACCAACGGGCTAAAACAAGTCCGCGCCAGAGACGCTGACGACGGCCTGCCAGGCTGCCTCCTGGTTGGCGCGATCGTGGAAGTGCGGGTGACGCATCGCCTCGATTGGACCGGTGAGCTTCTTGGGTGCGGAGGCGAAGAATTGCCCGGACAGGTCGGCGCCAAATTTAGATGCCTGGAGGTACCGACGAGCTGCGGTCTCCGGCGTCTGAGTCATACCGGGGATGAACTTCACAAGTGGGATGAACAGATACTTCAAGACCGCGGGAGCGTTTCGCGACGCCTTCGTGTCGGGCGCGCTGCCGGGAGCGACGGCGTATACGGCCATGCCGGAGGGCAGCCGTCGGGCCAGCGCCGCCGCCCACCAAGCGATGATGAGCTTCGCGTCGGCATATGCCCGGTTGGCGTAGTATTTCACGTTCGGACCACCGTGCAGCAGGGCTTCCACCGCGGCGGTTCGATTGCCCTTGTGATGCTTGTCGGCGAGGGGCGCCACGTCGGTGAAGGTGAACATGGGGACGTCCCCTCGGGCAGGTTCCGCGCCGGCGATAACGACCCGCGCGTCGGGGCTCACCAGGTTG
>DASXIH010000009.1:0-9005 GCA_036498125.1 Thermoanaerobaculia bacterium | reverse complement strand
GAATCCCATCAGCGGGACGCATGTCGAGGGAAACGTCCTCGACCCGGAGTGGATCAGCTTCGTCGGACACCACGTGCTGCCGGTCCGTCACGGCATGACCATTGGCGAGCTCGCGCAGCTCTTCAACGCCGGCATCGGCTGCAAGCTGACGGTCATTCGCATGGAGGGCTGGCGCCGCGACATGTGGTGGGACGACACCGGGCTCCCGTGGGTCTTCCCCTCCCCGAACATGGCGACGCTCGACACCGCGACGATCTATCCCGGCATGTGCCTCATCGAGGCGATCGACAACGTGAGCGAGGGCCGCGGCACGACCAAACCATTCGAGATCTTCGGCGCCCCCGGCCTCGATCACTTCCGCTTCTCCGAAGCGCTAAACGACTTATCGCTCCCCGGCGTCCTCTTCCGCCCGCAACTCTTCAAGCCGATGTTCCAGAAGTGCGCCGGCCAGGTCTGCGGCGGCGCGCAGATTCACGTCACCGACCGCCAGGCGTTCCGTCCCTACGAGACCGGCCTCTGGATCGTGAAGGTCCTCCACGACCAGATGCCCGACACCTTCGCCTGGCGCCGAGCGCCATACGAATACGAGCCCGCCACCACCCGCCCGGCGATCAACCTCCTCACCGGGACAACCGAGTTCAAACAGCTCGTCGAAACCGGCGGCGATCTGCGCGCCTGGATCAAAACCTGGGACGACGCCTTCAATCGCTTCCTCGCGCTACGCGAAGAGTTCCTGCTTTACGAGTGAAGGTGCCGTTCACCGCGTGATCGCCGCGATCCCATCGCGCTCATCGACGAAGCAGATGTGATCGCGAACGGGGAGGCTGTGATCACGAACGGGGACGCGTGATTACGAGCGGAGAAGCTGTGATTACGGACGGGGAAGTTGTGATCGCGGACGGAGACGCCGTGATTACGGAGGGGGGCGCCGTGATTACGAACGGGGAGGCGGTGATCACGAACGGGGGCGCCGTGATTGCGAACATCGGACGGTGATCGTCTCGCGTCGCACCGTCCCCGTCTCGCATCGCACCGTCCCCGTCTCGCATCACACCGTCCCCGCTCGTAATCACAGCGTCCCCGTTCGCGATCACAGCCTCCCCGTTCGTCGGCGCAGCCTCCCCGTCCGTGAGTGCAGCGTCCCGTCTGCCGGCGCAGCGTCCCCGTCTCAAATCACGCCTTCACCATGCGCGATCACACGGTAGTTGTTGCGCGTCACGGCGCGACGGCTGGGATATACACTGCGACGCGCACATGCACATCAAGGTCGGCCTCGCGGCGATCCTCCTCACTGCCGCCACGATGCAGCCTGTCCAGATCACCTCGGTCGTCTGGAAGGACGCGCCGGCGACGATGCCGGCGGGGTCGAAGATGGCGGTGCTCGAGGGAGACCCGAGGCACGAGGGAACGTTCACGATCCGAGTGAAGCTGCCGGCGGGCGCGAAGGTGATGCCGCACTTTCACCCGTGGCCGGAACGGGTGACGGTGATCTGGGGCGAGGCGCGGCTCGGTTTCGGCGACAAGTTCGACGTCAAGAAGACGAAGCGCTTCCCGGCCGGGAGCTTCTACATCAACCCGCCGGACACGCATCACTACCTCTTCTTCCCGCGCACCACCATCCTGCAGATCACGGGACAGGGGCCGTGGGAGTTGCATTACCTCAAAGAGTGATCGACGTTCTTTACGAAGATGACGTCCTCCTCTTCGTCAACAAACCGCCGCGGCTCGTCGTCCAGCGCGGCTACGACCCCGACGAGCCGACGCTGCTGGAGCTCGTATCAGCGCACGTCGGCCAGCCGGTGCACCTCCTCCAGCGCCTCGACCGCGGCACGACCGGCGTGATCTTCTTTTCGAAGTCGTCGAAGATCAACGTGAAGATCACGCGGCAGTTCGAGACGAAGCGGATTCGGAAGACATACCTCGCTCTCTGCGAAGGCGAGCTCGCGGAGCGGCAGACGATCGACGCGCCGATCGTGCGCATCGGCGCGATCAAGTTCGGCGTCGGCGACGGCGGACGCCGCGCGGTCACCCACGTCGAGCCGCTCTCAACTACGCCGAACGGCTCGCTGCTCCGCATCCTCCTGGAGACCGGACGCACGCACCAGATCCGCGTCCATCTCTCCGCAATCGGCCACCCGCTCCTCGGCGACTGGCTCTATGGCGACCGCCACAGCGCCGAGCGCCCCATGCTCCACGCCGCCATGCTCGAAATGACACACCCGGTCACCAGGCAGCCTCTCCGAGTTGGCGCCCCGCTCGCTAACGACTTCTGCGATGAGGCGAAACGGCGGGGGATCGTTACGCCCTCCGCCGAGGACACATCGCCCTCCCAAAGCTCCACGTAAACCACTGAAAGGATTAGAATAACCGGAGCGCGAGGGCCGTTACGATCAGCAGGAGACGAAGACCATGAGATTCCGAACGATGCTCGCAGGGATGATTCTGATGCTCGTTCCGCTCGTCGCGCAGGCCCAGTTCAAGGACCTCGACGTGGCGATGTCGAACCTCACGCGCGGCTTCGGCAGCGGCGACGCGCAGGCGATCGTTGCCGGAATCGGCGAAGGCGACCAGGTCCGTCTCCAGTTCCCGGGGCTCATCGATCAGAACGGCAACTACTACGGCCACGACCAGGCCGCGTACCTCCTCGACGGTCTCTTCAACCGCGTGAAGCCGAGCGGATTCGACCTCAAGCGCGCCACGAAGAAGAGCGCCGAGGGGCAGTACGAGATCGCGGCGACGTGGACCATCCAGGTGGCCGGCAAGCCGCAGGCGCGCGACCTCTACATCACGCTCCGCAGCAACAAGGATCACTGGTCGCTGGCGTCGGTACAGACCGGGAGCAAATGAGGTGAGTCGGGAGTTGGGAGCCGGGAGTCGGGAACGAACCGATTCGACTCCCGACTCCCCACTCCCCACTCACCGCCCCTGGCTCATCGTCGCCATCCTCGCCATCCTCGTCGCCGTCATCGAGCTCGCGACGCTCTGGCGCGCGCACGACGTGGAGCGCCACTTCACTTCGAATGTGAACGAGCGGCTCGCGGCTGATGCCGAAAGCGTCCGCGGCAACGTCGCCGCGGTGGAGTTGCAGCTCGACGCCGGCGCGCGGCACCTCGCGGCGCGCATCGACGCATCACCGAACGCGACGCGCGACGCGCTCTTCCGGATGATGCACCAGGAGCTCGACCACGTTCCCGGGCGCGGCGGGCGCGTCGTCAACGCCGCGAACGACGAGATCGCATGGTGGGGCGAGGACCTCCGCGCCGACGGCTCGAAGACCTACGCATTCGACACGACGAACCTCTACATCATCCGGACGCGGACGCTGGCGCGCGGCGGATTCGTGCAGGTCTACGCGCGCGTCGCGAACGGGAGCGGCAACGACTCGCCGCTCGACCCGAAAGACACTTGGATCGTCAGCTCGGTCTTCAACAGCGGCTTCCTGCGAAAAGATCCGGCGACCGAGCGCTTCCTGATCGCGAAGCGGCCCGACGCCCAGCTCCTCATCGACCTCGCCCCGCGGACACGCGCCGAGGTCGTGCAGCGGACGAAGGAAGACGGCGAGAACGTCGCGGCGATCCTGCTGGCGTGCGCCGCGCTCGTGGCGCTGGTGTTCTCGAGGCGACGCAAGCCCGCCGTGCTGATCCTGCTCGTCGTCATCGCGCGCGTGGCGCTCCTCGGCATCCACGTCACCGACGACCCGCTGCATCTCTTCCGGTACGACGTCTTCGCCTCGAAGCTCTTCGGCCCGTTCAGCAAGTCGCCGTTCGACCTCCTCATCACCGCGGCGGCGCTGCTCGCCATCGGCATCATCGTGCGCGAGCCGCTCCTCGAGCGGATGAACATGATCGTCCGCGCCGGGGTGTCGCTCATCGCGGGATGGGGCTTCGTGGCCTTCACGAAGAACCTCGTCAACAACTCCCGGCTCTCGGCCATCCCGGAGCACATCGTCCCGACCTCGACCGCGCAGGCAGTGCTCCTCGGCGCCTTGCTCCTCTTCGCGCTCATCGTCCTGATGATCGCGCGCCATCGCGAGGGGCCGCGGCCGGCGCTCATCGCGATTGCGGTCGCGATCGTGCCGATGCTCCTCGTGTCACTCGCGTCGGGGGTGGCATTTCTCTCCGTCGGCTTCACGGTCCTGGCATTCATCGCCCTCTGCGCCTTCCTGCGCGAGCCGTGGCTGCGGCTCCTCACGATTGCGCTGATCGCCGGCGTCATCGTCTTCGCGCCGGAACAGATCTTCGAGCGCGCCAGCACGCGCCGCTTCATCGCGCAAACGTACGCTCCGCTCGTCACCGGCGAGTCGGGCCAGCTCCGAACGATCATCGAAGACACGCTGCACGACGAGTTCACCCGTACCGACCTGTCGACGGTGCTCCCGGACGACTATCGCCACATGAACCTCGACGACCTCGCCTACGCGCTCTGGCTGCGGAGCGATCTGTCGAAGTGGCGGATTCCGGCGGTGATCACGATCGACGACGAGTTCACGCGCTCGACCATCAGCCGCTTCGGCGTCGGCCTGCCGCAGTTCACCGAACCGCATACCGGAACGACGCGCGAGGTCCTGCAGGTCGGAAGGGTGACGCGCGAGCTGATGCATCACGACTTCGACGTCACCGCCTGGGGGACGACCATCGCCCTCGGCAGCGTGCACGTCGTCAACCCGGCCGATCCCGCCGCGCTCGCGTCGTCCGACGTCTACCGCGACATCTTCCAGGCGAGTCCCGACGACATCACCACCGGCCTGCGCGCGCAGCGCGAGCCTGCGATCTACGACGCCGCCGGCAACGCGCACGGACCGGCCCTCCGGTTGCCGCAGAGTCCCGTTTTCTACCTTGCGCACATGAAACCGGGCACCGGCATGTGGATCGAGCAGCCGGGAACCGACCCGCCGTTGATCTACATGAGGCGGTCGGAGAGCGCGCTTTTCGCGTTCCCGCTGCAGGTCCCGAGCACCGCGCAGATGATCCAGCGCGCCGGCGGCGTGATCATCTGGAGCATCGTCGCGGTGCTCCTCATTCTCGGATTCCGCTTCACGCCGGGGATGATCGCGGCGCTGCGCCGCACGCCGAGAACGCTCGACTTTCGCGCCCGCACGTCGCTCTACGTTGCGGGCGTCGTCATCCTCCCGCTCATCGTCTTCGTGGTCTTCGTCCGCGCGTACGTCGCGAACCGGCTCGAGGCCGAGTATTTCGACCGCGGCCAGACGGCGCTCAACTCCGCGCAGCGAGTGGTCGAGGACTATCTCGCGTCGTCGAGCGCGGTCAGTCCCGAGCAGGTGCTGAACGACGAAGTGCTGGCGTGGCTCGCGCGCGTCGTTGGGCACGACCTCCACCTCTACCGCGGCGAGCAGCTCATCGCCTCGTCGCGCCGCGACCTCTTCGCCGCACACATCGAGGCGCAGCGGCTCCCGGGCGACGTCTACCACTCGGTCGTCCTCGGCGGCCGCCAGTTCTACCGCGCACGCCGCGAGACCGGGCAGTCGCAGTACATCGAGATTTACTCGCCGATCAGCCTCACGCCGGGGACGAGCTACACCCTGGCGCTGCCGTTCATCGTGCAGGGGCGGCAGATCGAGGCGCAGGTCAACGACCTCGCCACGACGATTTACATGCTCCTCGTCTTCATCGCGCTCGCCGCGATCGCGGTGGCGTTCCGGATCGCGGCGACGGTGACGCGTCCCGTGCAAGGCCTCGTCGCCGGTGCGCGCGGCATCGCACGCGGCAACTTCGACGTCCGCGTCGACGTCCCGGCCGATCCCGATCTCGGTCTTCTCGTCACGACCTTCCGCGACATGGCGCAGTCGATCCGCCGGCAGCAGGACGAGTTGCGCATGGAGCGCGACCGCCTGCAGACGCTCCTCGAGAACATCACCGCCGCCGTTGTCGTGCTCGATGGGAACCGGAACCCGGTCGCATCGAACGTCGCCGCCCGCAAGCTGTTCGGCGATCCGGTCGACCTCAGGAAATACCCGGATGTGACGTTCGTGCAGAAGACCGCCGAGGTCGAACTGAACGTGGACGGCAACCTGCGGACCTATCGCGTCTCGAAGATCCAGCTGCCGGAAGGCAACGACGTCATGCTGATCG
Organism: Thermoanaerobaculia bacterium; assembly: GCA_036498125.1. Taxonomy (GTDB): domain Bacteria; phylum Acidobacteriota; class Thermoanaerobaculia; order Gp7-AA8; family Gp7-AA8; genus DASXHZ01. The sequence continues at coordinate 2,916 of DASXIH010000009.1, read as the reverse complement.
CGGAAGACGTCACGGAGATCCTCCGCTCGAACCGGCTCGAAGCGTGGGGCGAGATGGCGCGGCAGGTGGCGCACGAGATCAAGAACCCGCTCACCCCGATCCAGCTGACGGCGGAGCACCTGCGCGCCGTCGCCGAGCGCAACGACGCCGCGCTGCCGCAGGTCGTCCACAGCGCCGTCGACAACATCCTGCGCCAGGTGGTGACGCTGCGCGAGACGTCGCGCGAGTTCAGCGACTACGCGTCGCTGCGGCAGGTGCAACGCAAACCGGTCGACCTGCGCCACCTCCTCACCGATATCGCCGCCGACTACGCCTCCTCGCGCGACCGCGGCATCGATTTCGAAGCCGATATCAGTCCCTCGACGCCGCAGGCGTTCAGCGGCGACGCCCGCATGCTCCGCGGCGCGATCTCGAACCTGATCGAGAACGCGCTCCAGGCGGCGCCGAACGGCCGCGTGCACCTCGGCAGCGCGTCGGTCGATTCGAAGGTGATCATCTCCGTCGAGGACAACGGCCCCGGCGTGCCCGCCGAGATGCTTCCGCGCATCTTCGATCCCTACTTCTCGACCAAGTCCACCGGCACCGGCCTGGGCCTCGCCATCGCCCGCAAAGCGATCGAGGAGCATGGCGGCCACGTCCACGCCGAGAATCTGAATCCGGGGCTTCGGGTCGAGATTGAGTTACCTTTGAAGTGATGCATCGCGCTGCCATCACCACCGTCGCGTTCTTCGCGCTCATCGCGGCGCTTCCGTTCGCGCAGGGCGAGGGTCCGGCTGACGAGACGCGGATCACGCTGCGCGACGAGTTCCTCCGCATCATCAATCATGACCGGATTGCGAACGGACTGACGACAGTGGCGCTCGATCCGCGGGCCTCGGCGATGGCGGACGACTACTGCCGCGACCAGATCCGCAACGGAACGACCGGCCACTACGGCGTCGACGGCCTCACGCCGTACATGCGCTACTCGTTCGCCGGCGGGAACGACGGCATGAGCGAGAACGCGGCGGCGTGGTCGGCGACGTACCGCTTCAGCGACCGGGCGCTGTACGACATGATCCAGCGCAGCGAGCGCGCCATGATCGGCGAGCGCGCGCCGCACGACGGCCACCGCCGCACGATCCTCGACCCCTCCGCGACGCACGTCGGCATCGGCCTCGCGTGGCAGCGCGGCGAGTTCCGCCTGACGCAGGAGTTCATCCGCCACTACGTCGACTGGCCGCATTCCCTGCCGCGCACCGCGAGCGAGAACGACCGCATCAGCGGGACCGCGCGGCCGGTTCACGGATACCACGTCGAAGCGGTGAGCGTACACCACGAGCCGCTCCCGAAGGCGCTGACCGCCGCCGCCGCGAACTCGATCGACGAGTACTCGCTGCCGGAGCAGCGCCGCGACTACCTCCCGCGCCTCCGCACCTATCGCCAGAAGCGCGGCGATGCCGTCTACGAAGTCCGCGAGCAGTACGCCGACGGCCGCCGCGGCGACTTCACCGTCTCGACCGACGGCGCGTTCACGTTCAACGTCCCGTTCGCCGACGGCCCCGGCATCTACACCGTCGTCATCTGGGTCCGCGGACGTAGCGGCCCCCCGATCGCCGCCAGCAACGTCTCGATCCGCGTCGAACGCCCCGCCACCGAATCGTTCGGCGCCATCGGCGGCGGCACGAAGTGAAAGTGTCGCCGCTCCGCGGCTGGCACATTCTTACGCTCCGCTTTCCCAGCGCTTACGCGCTGGGCTAATGAGATTGCGCCGCTCCGCGGCTCGATGTCGACGTGGGCAGCGCTACATCCTAGCGCCGCGGAGCGGCGCCATATCATTAGCCCAGCGCGTAAGCGCTGGGGGAAGGTGCACGACCAAGATCCCTAGCCGCGGAGCGGCGGCATTGGCGCGCTTTCTGCCTTTTGCCCGCCCGTGCCGTCGGTACAAACAACGTACGACGCAATCATCATCGGCGGCGGGCCCGCCGGGCTGACGTGTGCGATTTTCCTGGCCCGCTACCGCCGCCGCGTGCTCGTCGCCGACAGTGGCCAGCCGCGGAACGCGGCCTCGCACGGCATTCACGGATTCATCGGCCACCACAGCATCAAACCCGCTGAGCTCCTCGCGCGCGGACGCCAGGAGGCGCGCGACTTCGGCGCCGAGATCTGCGAGTGCACGGTGCAGCGCGTCGAGAAGGTCGGCGACGTCTTCGAGGCGACCACCACCGCCGGGACGTTCACGGCGCGCCGGATCGTTCTCGCGTACGGCGTCCGCGACGAGCTGCCCGACATCCCGAACATCCGCGACTACTACGGCATCAGCCTCTTTCACTGCCCCGACTGCGATGCCTACGAATGCAGCGACAAACGGATCGGCATCATCGGCTCCGGGAAGAGCGTCGCCGGCCTGGCGCTCAAGCTCCTGCAGTGGAGCTGCGAGCTGACGATCTTCACGCACGGCAAGCCGCGTGACTTCGACGAGGAGATGACGAGCAAGCTCCTCGCGGAGCAGATCAACGTCAAGGACGAGCGGATTCTGGCGCTCGAAGGGAGCGACGGCCACGTGAAGGCGGTCGTCCTCGACAGCGGGGAGCGGATCGCCGTCGACGCGCTCTTCTTCAGCCTCGGATGCTCGCGCCAGTGCGTGCTCGCCGAGGATATTGGGTGTGCGGTTGCGAGCGAAACGCCGAACGTCGTCGTCGACGAATACCGGCAGACGAACGTCGAAGGCGTCTACGCCGTCGGCGACCTCGTCGCCGGATCGCAGCTCGTCATCACTGCCGCCGCCGACGGCGCCATCGCCGCCATCGCGATCAACAAATCGTTACTCCCGCCGGCTCGGCTCGTTTGAACGCATAGAATCAGTGCACTGTGCACGGTGCACAGTGCACAGGTACCACCCCCTGTGCACTGTGCACTGTGCACCGTGCACTAAAC
>DASXIH010000008.1:0-1956 GCA_036498125.1 Thermoanaerobaculia bacterium | reverse complement strand
CAGAGGGATTACGGCGCGCTGCATTGGCGGGAGTGGTACGCCGAGTACGACCGCTTCCGCGAATCGGCGGCACGGCTGCTGAACGCGGAGCCGGGGGAGATCGCGATCCTGAAGAACACGAGCGAGGCGCTCTCGTTCGTGGCGCAGGGGATCCGTTGGCGCGCAGGCGACAACGTCGTCACGACGGCGCTGGAGTTCCCGCCGAACGTCTCGCCATGGCGCAGCCTCGCGGACCGCGGCGTCGAGACGCGTGTCGCAAAGGAACCGACGCTGGACGCGATCACGCCGCTCGTCGACGCACGCACGCGCGTCGTCACCGTCTCCTCGGTCGCGTTCCACAACGGCTTCGTCACCGATCTCGACGCCCTTGGCGCTTTCTGCGCCGAACGTCAAATTCTGTTCTGCGTAGACGCCATCCAGTCGCTCGGCATGCTGCCGCTCGACGTCCGCCGGTCAAAGATCTCGTTCCTCGCCGCCGACGCGCACAAGTGGATGTGCGGTCCCGAGGGGGCGACCGTGTTCTTCGTGACGCGGGAGCAGATCGAACAGTTGGACGTCTTCGAGCACGGCTGGACGAACATCGCTCGGCGCGGCGCCTCGTTTCTCGATGCATCGATGGAACTTGTGCCCGACGCCAGGCGCTTCGAGGCGGGCTCGCTGAACAGCGCCGGCATCCACGGCGCGCGCGCGGCGATCGACCTTCTGCTCGAGGTCGGCATCGAGGAGATCGCGCGGAGGGTGATCGACGTCGCGACCGTGCTGGCGAATGGGCTTGAGTCGATCGGCTACCGGGTCATCACGCCGATCCGCTCCGGAATCGTCGCCGCGGCTCCACAGGATGTAGACGGCCGCCAGTTGCTCCGGCTCCACGGCGAGCTCGAAAAAGAGGGCGTCGTTTGCTCGCCCCGTGAGGGGATGCTGCGGTTTTCGCCGCACTTCTACAACACGCACGAAGAGGCGGAACGCGTCGTCGCCGTACTGAGCCGGTTACACTAGCCGCATGTTGACGACGATCGTTGTTCTCGTCGCCATCGTTGCGATGGCGGGCGTGTGGGTGTGGGCGCAGCGGGCGATTGCAGAACGCGATCTGGCCGTCGCAGAGCGAGGCAAGGCGGAGGCGAAGGCCAACGAGCTCCAGCTCCGTCTCGACGAGGCGCAGCAGGCGCGCGTCGTGGCCGAATCGAAGGCGCTGCACCTCGAGTCGTCGCGCGAGCAGATCGAGAGCACGTTCGTGGCGCTGGCGCAGCGGGCGTTCCAGCAGGTCGGCGAGTCGCTCGTCACCACGAGCAAGACGCAGATCAACGGCTCGCTCGACACGAAGAAGGCGGAGATCGATGCGCTGCTCAAACCGCTGCGGGAGATGATCGAGTCGTATCGTGCCGAGGTGACCAAGAGCGAGCATGTGCGCAACGAGGTCTACGGCGGGCTGCAGCAGCAGATCCGGTCGCTGATGACCGCGCACGAGGCCGCGTACCGCGAGGCCTCGCGGCTCGCGAACGCGCTGCAGTCGCCGACCGTCCGCGGGTCGTGGGGAGAGTCGTCGCTCCGCCGCTGCATCGAGCTGTCGGGGATGAGCGAGTTCTGCGACTTCACCGTCCAGGAGACCTTCTTCGACGATGAAGGCCGCCGCCGCCGTCCCGACGTCATCGTGCAGATGCCGAACTCCCGCGTGATCGCGATCGACGCGAAGGTCCCCCTCGAGGACTACACGCACGCTGCGAACGAGACGGACGAGGTCCGCCGCAAGGAGTTCCTCACCGCGCATGCGAAGACGCTGCGACGCCACATCGACTCGCTGAGCAAGCGCGAATACCACGCGGCGATCAGCGACACGCTCGACTTCGTCGTCCTCTTCGTCCCCGGCGAGCACTTCCTCTCGGCAGGACTTGTCACCGACCCGACGCTCTTCGAGTACGCCGCCGACAAGAAGATCTACCTCGCGTCGCCCACCGTCCT
>DASXIH010000007.1:0-7137 GCA_036498125.1 Thermoanaerobaculia bacterium | reverse complement strand
CGGGTACTTGGAACAGCGCGAGCTCGACGGCATCGAGGAGAACCTCCTCGCCGCCGAGGAACGGCTCGCCACGGCGCGGGCGCGAGCCGAGGATCCCGCGGTGGCGTCGGATGCGGACGCGCTGCAGAAGCGATACGCGGAACTCGCCGAGGCGCAGAGGGCCGTCGACCGGCTCTACGAACGATGGGCCGAGTTGGAGGCGAAGTTGCAAGCTCAGCTGCCATGAAATGGACAGGTGCATATTTTCTCGGCTACGTGATCCTGCTCGCCGGCATCATCGCGGCGCTTTGGAAAACCGGGGTGATCCAAAGGATCGGCACGACATGGACCATCATCGGCGTCGTCATCGCCATCGGCCTCGGCATCATGATCGCCGTCGCGAATAGCGGGCGGAAGGAAACGATCCAGATCGACAAGTAGCCGGCGTCAGAACCCGTACTTCGGCGGGTTCTTGCCGATGCGCTGCAGGGCGACGATCGCGGGGACGTAGTCGCGCGTCTCGCCCGGGAGGTCGTTCCAGATCCGGTAGTAGTCGCGGTCGCGGCCCTGCTCGTGCTTGAAGTGTTTGCGCATGAGGCGCGCGACCCGGTTCTCGCCGGCGTCATACGCCGCCGCGGCGAGGTACCACGAGCCGAAACGATTGTGCAGGTGGTTGAGGAAGCGGAGCGCGGCGTCGGTCTCTTTCTCGACCTTCATCCGCTCGTCGACCTTCTTGTTGACCTTCAGACCGTATAGCCGCGCCGTGGCGGCAGTGAGCTGCCAGATGCCGTTCGCCTTCGCGCGCGACCGCGCCTCGCAGTTGAACGCCGATTCTTCGAACGCCAGGTAGATGAGGTTCTGCGGCATCCCTTGCTTGCGGAGCTTCCGCTCGAGCATGTCCTGGTATTTCGCCTTCCGCTCGAATCCCGCCGCGATTTTCTTGTGGTAGTCGTGCATCTTGCTGAACGCCGCGACCCAGTAGTCGACGCGCTCGTGCGCGAGGTCGGGGAAGACGTCGGCGGGCGGGGGGTTCTTAGTCCTCGGTCCTCGGTCCTCAGTCCTCGGACTCTTCGTTTTTTCCTCTGAGGACTGAGGACCGAGGACTGAGGACTTCTTCGTCTGAGCGGCGATCGGCAATGCCGCGGCAACCGCGAGCACGATTAGCAAGCGTCTCATCAGTGGGAGAAAGTGCAGCGGTTGTGCCGGGTTCTTACAAATTCACGCGGGACATGTCCGGATACCGGTCGCCGGCGGTGGCGCCTTGGGGGGCGGCTTCGTCGATTTGAGCGAGGTCGTCCTTGGAAAGCTCGATATCCGCGGCGGCGGCATTTTCTTCGAGGTGGGGGATGCGGCGGCTGCCCGGGATGGGAACGATGTCGTCACCTTGTGCGAGGAGCCACGCGAGTGCGAGCTGCGCGGGCGTCGCCTGTTTCGCGCGCGCGATCCGCTCGACCCGTTTGACGAGCTCGAAGTTCTTCTCGAAGTTCTCGTCTTTGAAGCGCGGATTCTGGCGGCGGAAGTCGCCCTGTTCGAGGTCCTCGACGCTCTTGATCCGCCCCGACAGGAACCCTCGGCCGATCGGGCTGTAGGCGACAAAGCCGATTCCGAGCTCGCGCACGGTCGGGAGAATCTCCTCCTCGGGGTCGCGCGTCCAGAGGGAGTACTCGGTCTGCAACGCCGCGATCGGATGGATCGCGTGCGCACGCCGGATGGTCTTCGCGGCGGCTTCGGAGAGCCCGAGATAGCGGACTTTCCCCGCTTTGACGAGATCAGCCATCGCGCCGACGGTGTCTTCGATCGGCGTGTCTTTGTCGACGCGGTGCTGGTAATACAGATCGATGTGATCGACGCCGAGGCGCTGGAGCGAGGCGTCGCATGCCTGCTTCACGTAATCAGGGCGCCCGTTGATGCCGACCCAACTGCCGTCATCTCGTCGCTCGTTGCCGAACTTCGTCGCAACGACGACCTGATCGCGGCGTCCCTTGATCGCACGGCCGACGAGCTTCTCGTTCGTGAACGGGCCGTACATGTCGGCCGTGTCGAGGAAGTTCACGCCGAGGTCGAGCGCGCGGTGGATCGTGGAGAGCGATTCGGCGTCGTCATGCGTGCCGTAGAACTCCGACATGCCCATGCAGCCGAGGCCGATGGAGCTGACTTGAAGGGACTGGCCGAGAACACGATGCTTCATGAATGCGCGGTTTAGCACAAGTTGAGCCGGAGCGTTATGCGTTATGCGTTACGCGTACGCCTACGGTTCGTACCGGCGCGTCGGGATCCCCTCGGTCTTGCTGATGCTGAGCTGCGCGAGCAGTTGCGTCAGCCGCCGCCCCTCGGGGCCGACCACTTCCCAGGTCTTGCAGAGGATCTCCACCTGTTCGGGGTCGAGATCGGCGGCGATGGTGAAGCCGAATTCGGGTTGCTGCGGGTCGAACGTCTCGGCTTTGCGCCAGACGCCGCTGATGAATTCGCAGCGGCGGTAACGATTCCCTTTTCCGGTCTGGTAGGAGTAGGCGGCGATCGGAGGGATGCCGTGAGCGTTGGCGATCTGTTCGTTGAGCGACCGCACGACGTACTCGGCGATCAGGTCGCGGAGGAGTTTGTCGGATTTCGCGTCGCTGCGTATGAAGCGGAGTCCGCTATCATAGAGACTCTTTTCGCCCGGTGTCTTCGCCAGTTTCGCAATCGTCGTGCGGATCAGCTCGACCTGGAATCGGAGCGTGTGCTCGTCCCAGTCGAACCAGAGCTGATGCACGCCGTCCGGCTTCGCAGGGAAGCGATTCTCATGGACGACGCGTACGCCCGAAACGGACACCTCCGTCACGAAGATCGGAACCGCGTCGACCGAGCCGCGCAGCTTCGTCTCGAGATGGACCCTCCCGTAACTTCGGCGCTCTCTGGACCGATGGAGCACGGCGACATCTTACCTTCGCGGGCAGGACTGCCGTCACCACGCTGGTACGGCTTGCGCAATCAAATGATGAATTTTTTGCGACAACACAAAGGAGAACATCGATGCCCAATGCGATTTCGATGCTGAAGTCTGACCATGCGACCGTGAAACGGCTCCTGCGGGAGCTGAATGCGTCGACCACTGTGAGGGACCGCGAGCGCCTCAGCTCGAAGATCGAGCGCGAGCTGAAGACGCACGCGCAGATCGAAGAGGAGGTCTTCTATCCCGCGTTCAAGGCGGCGTCCGAGAAGACCGAGAACGAGAATCTCTTCTATGAGGCGGCCGAGGAGCATCACCTGGTCGATATCGAGCTCCCGTCCCTGATGGCGGCGAACCCCAAGTCACACGAATTCGAAGCGAAGGCGAAAGTGCTGCAGGACCTCATCGAACATCACGTCAAAGAAGAGGAAGGGGAGATGTTCGTCGCGGCGCGCAAGCTCTTCGACGAGGACCAGCTCCGCCAGCTCGGCGAGCTGATGGCGACCCGCAAGGAAATGATCGTGGCGATGTGGGAGAACCCGCTGACCCGCCCCATCAAGAAGGCGCAGGGCCTCGTCCACAAGATGCTGCCGACGAAAGTGAAGACGGCGAAGGCGACGGCGATTGCGAAGGGGATGGAGGCGACGGAGCGATAACGCCTACGTTTTCTTCCCGACGGTCCGGCCGAGGTACTCGCGGATGTGATCGTGTACCTCGGCCGCGGACCACAGTTTCGCGACGTCCGAATCGGGGACGTTCCCTCCGCGGAGCTGTTTCTTCGTGAGCGCGAAGTTGCGTGCGTCGATGGCGGCGAGCTCGCGGGCGACGACTTCGGCGCGCGTGTGGAGAAAATCGGGCGCGACGACTTCGTCGATGAGGCCCGCGAGCTTGGCGTCGTCCGGAGTGACCGTGCGGCCGGAGTAGACGAGCGACTGCGCGTGGCGGCCGCAGGCGAACTTCAGAATCTCGATGGCGATGGCGGGGAAGGGCACGCCGACCAGGAGCTCCGGCACGCCAATCTTGCCGGCCGACATGAGACGGTAGTCGCACGCGGCGGCCATGAGGCATCCGCCCGCGATGGCGTGTCCGTTCACCGCTGCGACGATCGGCTTCGGAAAGGTGAAGAGAGCGTCGAGCGACTCGCGCAGCGCCGGGAAGAAGCGGCCGACGTACGCGGCACCTTCGTTCGTCATCCGGAAAAGATCGACGCCGGCGCTGAAGATCGAGCCGGTGCCGGTGAGGATGACCGCTCTCGCCTCGCTCTCCTCGGCCTCCCGCAGCTCGCGCGTGAGCGCCTCGCACAACTCGACGTCCATCGCACTCGCTTTTCCGTGGGCGAGGCGGAGGGTGAGGATGCCGGCGTTCTGTTCGCGTTCGATCATGGCTGCGAACTATAGAATCGATCCATGTTCGCCAGCACGCCGGAGCCGCCTTACTACGCCGTCATCTTCACCTCCAAACGGGTCGACGACACCGGCTACGCCGAGACGTCCGACCGCATGATGGAGCTGGCCCAGCAGCAGCCGGGATTCCTCGGCATCGAGAGTGCCCGCGGCACCGACGGCGTCGGGATCACGGTGAGCTACTGGCGCGATCTCGAGTCGATCGCGAACTGGAAAGCGCACGCCGAACACCGCATCGCCCAGCAGCGCGGCCGCGCGGAGTGGTACGGCCGCTACACTACGCGGATCGCGAAGGTGGAGCGGGACTACGACTTCAGCGCCGCGAGCCCGCATTGAGCACGCGGCTCGCCGGATGTTCGTCGAACGCGCGCTGCGCCTCGCGCGTGCGGGCCTCGGCGAGCTTGAGGATCTCGACGAAACGAGCGTCGCCGCGGAGCGGGTCGAGCCACGGATCGCGGACGAAGAAGGGGTAGCAGTAGAAGCCGCGCTCGACGGCGCTGCGAAGCTGCAGGATCGCGTCTTCGGACTCCCCGATGCGCGTGAGCGAGCGGCCCATGTAGTAGAGCCCCTCCGGGTCGGGGAAGTCGTGCAGTTGCCCGATCAGCTCCAATGCGTCGTCGCGCCGCCGCTCGATGACGGCGCGGAACATGTCGAAAATGCGGAAGCCGAACGACGCCTCGCGCGAGCCGGCCGCCAGGAGCCGCCGCTTGCGGTCTTCGAAAACGTCGTGCGCCTGCTCGGGTTGCCCCATCGATTCGTAGATGAACGCGGCGTCGCCGAAATCGCGGTCGGGATCGACGGCGGCGAGCGCCTCTTCGTTGCGCCCCAGCATCCAGTACGTATGTGCGGCGCTCGTGGAGATGTGCGGGTCGAGTCCACGGGCCTGTTCGTGCGCGGCGGCGCTCTGTTCGAGCAGTCCGCAGAAGCGGAGCACCGTGACGAGCGCCGCGAAAACCGCCGGATCGTTGCTGCCATGCGCAACGTTGTCGAGCAGGCGCATCGCCGCCGCGAGCGCCCGTCCGCTGGTCGCTTCGAGCTGCGCGTACGCGTAATGCGCGGTCGGAAGGTCGGGATTCAGCTCCAGGGCGCGCTTCGCAGCCGACTCGGAGAGGTCGTAGTACTGCGCGCTGTCACGGCCGTACTTGCCGAGGAGGAGATAGATGCGCGCGAGCTTCGCCCAGGCGGGGGCGTAGCGCGGGTCTTCGTCGAGAGCGCGCAAGTACAGATCGCGCGCGATCGCCCACGCCTCGGGCGATTCGCCCTGCTGCCCCGCACGCAGGTAGTACTCATGCGCTCTCGGCGTCGCCGGCACGTCGCGCTTGACGAGTTTCGCTTCTCCCTCGGTCAGCGGCAACTCCAGCGACTCGACGATGCGTTGCGTCAGCTGGTCCTGCAGCGCGAAGAGATCGCTCATCGTCGTCTGCGCGTTCATCGAGCCGAGGACCGTGCCGGCGGGGACGGCGACGAGCTGCGTCGAGACGCGCAGCTGATCGCCGGCGCGGATCAGCGTCCCGCTCACGACGACGTCGACGTCCGCCTCGGTCGCGATCTTCTTCAGGTCGACTTCGTTCGCAAAGCGCATCGCGGCGATCGACGAGCGGACGATGAGCGATCCGATCCCCGCGAGCGAGGTCGTGATCGCCTCGGGGAGCGCCGCCGCGAGGAACTCGGTATCGGGGTCGGCGCGGAGCACGCGGAACGGGAGGACGAGCAGCCGTGTGACGCGATGCGCGGTCACCGGCGACGCGGCGTCGGAGATGAGCATGATCTCGCGCAGGTCCTGCGCCATCGCGCCGGCGCTCTGATAGCGATCCTCGGCGCGCTTCGCCATGGCGCGATGGATGATCCGGTTGATCGCGGAGATCGCCGCGGAGCCGGCGAGGTTGGGCGGGTTCTCGTAGCAGATCGCGTGGAAGAGCTTCATCACGTTCGGGTCGTCGAACGGCGGGCCGCCGCTGATCATCTCGAAGAAGAGCGCGCCGGCGGAGAAGATGTCGGTCCGCGCGTCGATCGGCGCGCTGAGCAGCTGCTCGGGCGCCATGTAGCGCGGCGTGCCGATGATCATGCCGGACATCGTCAGCGGCGACGCGCTGGGGCTCATCGTCGTGGCGTCGGGCGAGAGGCGCGCCGGCAGGAGCTCGCGCGCCAGTCCGAAGTCGAGGAGCTTCACGCCATGCGCGGCGAGGAAGACGTTCGACGGCTTCAGGTCGCGATGGATGAAGCCGCGCGTGTGCAGTGCGTCGAGCGCCGTGAGGATCGAGAGCTCGACGTTGAGCGCATCCGCGAGCGGCAGCGGGCCGCGCGCCAGTTTCTCAGAGAGCGACTCGCCGTCGAGCAGCTCCATGACGAGGTACGGCTTCCCTTCGACGTCGCCGATGTCGAAGAGCTGGCAGACGTTCGGATGACTCACGCTCGCCGCGGCCCGCGCCTCGCGGAAGAAACGCTCCCGCGCCGCGTCGTCGTTGCACTCCCGCAGCGTCTTGATCGCCACGGCACGCCGCAGCCGCTCGTCTTCCGCCGCGAATACGACGCCCATTCCCCCCTCGCCCAGTTTCCGGACGATGCGGTAGGGGCCGATTTGTGAGAGCACGGAAGGGAGTTTACGCGTTTACGTCGATGAGGATTCGCCCCCGCACCTTGCCGTTCGTGATCTCCTCGGCCAGCTCGAAAATCTTCGACAGCGGCTCTTTGCGGCTCATCTTCGCGAGCACGTTGCGGTCGACGTCCTCCGCGAGGCGTTCCCACGCTTCGTTGCGCAGCGCTTTCGATGGTTTGAGCGAGCTGACGCCGAGGAGGGAGACGTTGCGGAGGATGAGCGGCCATACC
>DASXIH010000006.1:0-2123 GCA_036498125.1 Thermoanaerobaculia bacterium | reverse complement strand
GGTGACGCTGCTGCGGACGATGCTGCGAGCCGCGGGGGTTCGACTCGTACTACGTCATGGTGAACGCGGACCGCGGAGTGGTCGATCCGGCATTCGCCACGCCCTATAGCTTCAACCACGCGATCATCGCCATCAGCGTCCCGCCGGGCGACGGCGTTTACACGACTCGCGACCACGCTCGCGCCGGCAAGCTGCTGTTCTTCGATCCGACGAGCGCTTCGACGCCGTTCGGGACGTTGCCGGATTACGAGCAGCAGGGGAGCGGTCTCCTGGTTCTCGGCGACGGAGGAGAGCTCGTGACCTTGCCGTCGGCGCCGCCGCAGGCGAGCCAACTGCGTAGGAAGGCCAAGCTGTCGCTCGCGCCGTCGGGCGTTCTTACGGGCGACGTCGAGGAAATTCGCAGTGGCAATCTGGCCGCCGAATTGCGCGAGACGCTGCAGCCAATGAGCTCCGAACAGCGGGCGCGATGGATCGACGACGCTGTCGGAGCCCACCTGACGGACGCCTCGGTGCAGAACCTGTCCATCGAGAACATCGACCGCTCGACCGCAGACGTCGTGATCCGATATCACCTCGTCGCGCGTAATTACATCACTCACGCGGCCGACGTCTTTTTGATTCGCCCCCGCGTCCTCGGCGAGAAGGCCGAGCGGCAAATAGCCGCTCGACTGCAGCCGTACGAGACCGGCGGCCCATCGCTACAGACCGACGACGTCGAAATCTCGGTCACACCCGCTTTCGCGCTGAGCGAGCTGCCGCCGCCGGTCACCATCCGGATCCCGCCAATGACTTACGAGAGCAAGTCGACCTTCGAGGAAGGCACGCTCCACTTCCGGCGCCAATTCACCATGCTGGAGCACACGATCCCCGTCAGCGGGATCGAGGAGGCGAATCGCGCCTTCGCAAAGATCGCAGCGGGCGAGCGAAGCACGGCAGTGTTCGTCGAGAAACGCTAGACCGGCTCTCAGAAGTACGGCTCGAGCCCGAAGCTCTCCAGCTTGTTCGCGAGCTTCCGATCGAAGGTCGCGAGGGCGTCGCAGCGGGTGTTCGTCGCAACGGCTACGAGCACGGAATCGCCCAGTCCGGAGAGCTGGACGGGCCAGATTTCCAGCAGGCGTTTCCAGGGGCATTCATCGACGAGTTGGGTGCCCGGGAAGCTCGTCACGGCTCGCACGACGGTGGCGAGGCGTTCGCCGGTCACACCGTATTGGCTCTGCACCACGTACGCGACTTCAAGAACGACGGACTGCGGAACCACGGCCACGATCTCGCCATCTTCCGCACTCTGGATCAACGCCCGCGCTGCGGCATGCTGAGCCGCGTTGCGATCGATGAAGAACGAGACGAAGACGTTCGCATCGACGAGAACGCGGCGCATGTCAGAGGCGTGCGCGGGTCAGGCGGGCGGCGGCGACTGCTTTCACCGCGTCTGGTTCGCCGTGCTTGATGAAGCCTTCCAACTGCCACAGCAGCGGGCGCTCGGTCGTGATGGCAACGGTGCCGCCGCGGACTTCCCAACGCAGTTTGGCGCCGGGCTCGAGGTCGAGCGCTTCCCGTACTTCCTTCGGGACAGTCGTTTGTCCCTTGCTGGTCATGGTCGAGACGGGCATGGTTTGCTCTCCTTACGTATTGTACCGCACGTAAGGAACGGGGCCGATGGCCGTTGTTCAGCTCTCAGGCTGCGGCTCAGGCTCCGGGAGCGGCGCGGGTTTCGGCCTTCGCCGGAACTGGTCGCGGGTGTCGACGATCTCTTTCATGATGTCGCTTGGATGGACGCCGAGCCATTTGCAGATATGGATGAAGCTCTGGATGCTCGGGGAGTTGCCGCCGCGCTCGATGACGCCGAGGTAGTTCGCGTGATAGCCGGTGACCCGGCTGAGCTGCTGCAGCGTCCACCCTTTCTGCATGCGGAGACGCTTGACGATTAACCCGAAGGTGATCGCCTCCATGTCGCGCGAAGAGCCTTTCTTCTCGGGCATGTCTCGAGTATACCTCCTACAATCCAAGGAGTGAAGGAGACATTCGCTTTAGCAAGATCGCTCTTCCATGGATGTGAACACATCAATAGCTTGAGTCGCGCTGGCGAAGAGGTGAGGATGGGATCAACGCCATGGACTTCAAGT
>DASXIH010000005.1:0-2284 GCA_036498125.1 Thermoanaerobaculia bacterium | reverse complement strand
TTCGTCGACGCCGTGCACCTCGCGCCGCACGAGCTGATCGACGTCCGGAAGATCGGCTGCGACTTCCTCGCGTGCTCCGCGTACAAGTTCTACGGCCCCCACGCCGGCATCCTCTTCGCGCGCCGCGAGCTGTTCGACGTCCTCCCGTTCGTGAAGCTCGCCCCGGCGCCCGACACCGCGCCGGAACGCGCCGAGACCGGAACGCAGAACCACGAAGGAATCGCGGGCGCCCGCGCCGCGATCGACTTCCTCGCGTCGCTGTCGGGATTCGACGGCCCACGCCGCGAGCGCCTCGCCGCCGCCTACGCCGAGCTCCACGACCGCGGCCTCTCCCTCGCGCGCAAGCTCTGGGAAGCGCTCGCGTCGATGGATCACGTCCGCCTCTACGGTCCCGATCCGTCACACCCGCGCACCCCGACCATCGCCTTCACCGTCGAAGGCATCTCCGCCGAGGACGTGTCACGCGCGCTCGCCCGCGACGGCCTCTTCGCCAGCCACGGCGACTTCTACGCCATGACCGCCATCGAAAAACTCGGCGTCGAAGCCCTCGTCCGCATCGGCTGCGCCTGTTACACGACGGAGGACGAGATCGACCGCCTAATCGGCGCTGTGGACCGGATCGCGCGATAATCTCTCCTGCAATGCGCTCCTCCATCGACGACATCATCGACCTCTACAAGAAAGACGTCGACCGGACGTTGATCCGCGAGAACCTGAAACTCACCCCCGAAGAGCGGCTGATTAAGGCACAGCAGCTCGCGCAGATGGCGGAGAAGCCGCGCGCGCGACGTCAGAGGAAAGCGCGGTTCGTAGCGTTCTTTTCCACATCGTCACGGCGACGCTGATTGTCCGAGCTCAGAGGCGGTGAAAATGCAGCGCCGCGGAACGCGTGATATCGGTAGCCCGCCGGGAAATCGACGCCGTTTCATGCGGCTGGATTCTTCGCCGGCGGGATTGCCGGCGCCACACAGAAGCCCTCTTGTGTTATCAACTAACCCATGCACGTTGACGTCACTGAGCTCGAGCAGTATCGCCCTTCGCTGACCGGTCACTGCTACCGGATGCTCGGATCGGCGACGGATGCCGAGGATGCGGTGCAGGAGACGATCGTGCGGGCTTGGCGGAGTCTCGATCGGTTCGAAGGACGCTCCTCGGTCAAGACGTGGCTGCACAGAATCGCGACGAACGTTTGTCTCGACACGGTGTCCGACAACGCGCGGCGCTTTCGGCCGATGGAAGAGCGTCCGGCGGGGATGCCGCTCTCGTCGCCGGACGAGCCGCTCGACAGCCTCGATCGGACGCACTGGCTCGAGCCGATCCCCGACTCGCGTGCGCTGCCGGCGAATGACGATCCGTTCCACACCGCGGTGCTGCGTCAGAGCATCCGGCTCGCGTTCGTCGCGGCGCTGCAGCAGCTCCCGGCGCGGCAGCGGGCGGCGCTGCTGCTGACGGAGGTTCTCGGCTGGTCGGCGGCGGAAGTCGCGGAGTGCCTCGAGACCTCGGTCGCCTCGGTCAACAGCGCTCTGCAACGCGCCCGGGCGACGCTCGGCAATCGGAACCTCTCCCCGGCGGAGCCGCTGACGGACGAGGAGCAGGAAGTCGTCGACCAGTACGTCGATGCGTTCCAGCGCTACGACGTCGAGACGCTCGTCGGCCTCCTGCGCGATGACGTCACCTTCTCGATGCCGCCCTACACGCTGTGGCTGCGGGGACCGGAGCATGTCCGCTCCTGGCTTCTCGGCGCCGGTTGCGGGTGCAAGGGCTCGAAGCTGGTTCGGGTGGAGGCATCCGCTTCGCCCGCGTTCGCGCAGTACCGGGCAGGGGAGGCGCCGGGAACGTACAACGCCTGGGGACTCATCGTCCTCGAGCTCGCAGGCGGCCGCATCAGTGGCTGGAACACGTTCCTCGACACCGAGAAGATCTTCCCGCTCTTCGGCATGCCGCTGCAGATGTAGGCCGGGCTTCAGCCCGGCCAGGCGGGCTGAAGCCCGCCCTACATTCTCGGCGGCGACCGATGATTTTCGGCGCGAGTCGAGGTCTATCCCTTCGAAAGCACATTCGAAGGAGGCACACCATGACCACGCCCTACTTTCCCGCCCACACCGCCACGCGCCTGATGACCGACAGCAGACAGCGTTGGGCCGGCCGCATCCTCAGCGCCCTTCCGGTCCTCTTCCTCGTCATGGACGCAACGATGAAACTGCTCCAGGTTCCCGTCGCAGTACAGGGAACGATGCGCCTCGGCTATCCGGTCGGGATGATCGTTCCGCTCGGCATCATCGAA
>DASXIH010000004.1:0-5629 GCA_036498125.1 Thermoanaerobaculia bacterium | reverse complement strand
CTGCGTATGGGACGATTTCGGAGAACTATAGCTCAGGGGCGGGAAGCGCCGAAGGCGCTGGGCGAAGGTAGCCGGTGGCGAGCGCGCCAGCGCCGCCACCGGATCGCGAGCGACTCTATGAAAAGCCGCCCCGGTAGGGGCGGCAGATGCATGCGCCGTTCTCTGCTGCCCCTGCCGGGGCAGCGGTTTCTTCGCGGCGTTCGAAACCGGTGGCGGCGCTGCGCGCTCGCCACCGGCTACCCTCTAGAGGCGCCTCCGGCGCCGCGGCACATACGAAAACGGCCACCCTCTCGGGTGGCCGTCGATGTTGTGGCGGGTAGCCGCGATTACCAGATGCGGACGCGCTCGTCGGGCTTGACGTATTCGGCCTCGCCTTCCTTCACGTCGAACGCGGTGTACCACGCGTCGATGTTGCGGAGGGGAGCGAAGGCGCGCACGTCGCCGGGCGAATGCGGATTGGTCATCAGCTGCTGGCGCAGTGCGTCGGGGCGCATCAGGGAGCGCCACACCTGGCCGAAGCCGAGGAAGAAGCGCTGATCGCCGGTGAAGCCGTCGAGGGTGGGAGCCGGCTTGCCGCCGAGCGAGAGATGGTAGGCGTCGAGCGAGGTGAGAACTCCGCCGAGATCGCCGATGTTCTCGCCCATGGTCTGCCGGCCGATGATGTGCAGCCCCGGCAGCTCGGGGAAGTTGACCGATTCGTACTGCGCGCCGAGCCGCGTGGCCTGCGCTTCGAACTTCTTCGCGTCGTCGGCGGTCCACCAGTCGCGCAGCTTGCCGGTGCCGTCGGACTTGCGGCCCTGGTCGTCGAAGCCGTGGGTGATCTCGTGTCCGATCACTGAGCCGATGCCGCCGAAGTTGACGGCCGGGTCGGCCTTCGGATCGAAGAACGGCGGCTGCAGGATTGCGGCGGGGAAGACGATCTCGTTCTGCGTGGGGTTGTAGTAGGCGTTGACCGTCTGCGGCGTCATGCCCCACTCGGTCTTGTCGACCGGCTGGCCGAGACGGCTGACGTTACGGTGCCACTCGAAGTCGGCGAGGCGCTGCTCGTTGCCGACCAGATCGCCTTCCTTGACGTCGAGCTTCGAGTAGTCGCGCCACTTCGACGGATAGCCGATCTTCACGGTGAAGTGCGCCAGCTTGTCCTGCGCCGCGGCCTTCGTCTCGGGGCTCATCCACTCCAGGTTGTTGATGCGGGCCTTCAGGGCGACGCGGAGATCGCCCACCAACTTGTCCATCATCACCTTCGACTCGGGAGGGAAGTACTCCTTCACGTACTCCCGGCCGATCGCCTCGCCCATCGCGCGCTCCGAGGCGGAGACGGCGCGCTTCCAGCGCGGGCGCTGCTCCTGCGTGCCGTTGAGGAACTTCGAGCGGAACTCCCACTGCGCGTCGACGAAACGCTTCGACAGCAGCGGCGCGGCCTCATCGGCGATGTGGAATGCTTCCCACGCTTTCAGCGTCTCGACTGTCGAGTCGGCGAAGACCTTGGCAATCTTCGGCATCGCGGTGTTCTGCGCCACGATGAACTGGTTGGACTTGTCCAGCCCTGTTTCCTTCAGCGCGACCTGCCACGGGAAGCCCGGCGCGTTTTCCTCGAGCTGGGCCAGCGTCATCGGGTTGTAGGTCTTGTCGCGGTCACGGCTCTGCGAGCGGGTCCAGTGCGCCTCGGCGATTCTGGTCTCCATGGCCACGATGTCGGCGGCGTTCTTTTCCGGCTCCGGCCAGCCGACGAGCGTCAGCATGTCGGCGACGTATTTCTGGTAGCGGTCCTTCTGCGTCTTGAACTTGTCCTGCAGGTAGAACTCGCGGTCGGGGAGACCGAGGCCGGCCTGTCCCATGAGTACCGTGTACTGATCGGGGTTCTTCGGATCGTCGCTGACACCCGCGCGGAAGAATGCGCTGCCGAAGCCGTGCGAGGCGCGGCCCATCAGCTTGGCGACGTCTTCCCGCGTCTGCGCCTTCTTCACCGCGTCGAGGTACGGCTGGATCGGCTTCGAGTCGAGCTGCTCGGCCCTCGCGTCGTCGAGGTACGTGCGGTAGATGGCGGCGACCTTCGCTTCGTCCGAGCCGGGCTTGAGCGTCTTGTCCGCGGCCCACTTTTCGAGGATCCCGTGGACCCGTGCCTCGGAGAGGTCGCCCAGGACGGCGAATGCGCCGTAGGAGGTCTTGTCCGGCGGAATCTGGGTGGCCGCCGCCCAATTGCCGTTGACGTACTTGAAGAAGTCGTCGCCCGGCTTGACGGATTTATCCATCCCGTTGAGGTCGATGCCCCAGGTGCCGTAGTGCGGCGTCGTCGTGGCGGAAGCCGGCGCAACCGTCGCCTTCGGCGCGTCGGCGGCGAAGGCAGTCGTGAAAACAGACAGCGCGATCACGGAGATCGCAGAAGCAACACGTCTCATGTTCATCAAGTTTCCTCTTGGATTTGTTGGAGCCCCATGGATTTCGGGCCGATGCGAGGGTAACAAACGGTGACGGTTCGTGTATTCACAACCCGGTTACCAGGCGGTTACGGAGTCGGTTGTTCAGTGAAGAAGACGCGCGATTTCCGGTTGGTTGGGATCGAGCGCGAGGGAGTGGCGGAAGGCTTCGCGCGCGGCCGTTTCGTTTCCGAGGCAGCCTTCGGCGGCGCCGAGCGATGCGTAGAGGAGGGGGTTGTCGGGCTGGAGAGGGATGGCTTTGGTGAAGTCGTCGCGGGCGGCGGCGCAGTCGTGGCGTTCGAGCGCGTAGCGGCCGCGGGCGAGGAGCCAGCGCGGTTCGTTCGGGTCGATCTCGATGGCGGTATCGAGCAGGGCGTCGGCGCGTTGGGGATCGCGGTTGAGGTGGCGGAGGAGGTCGCTGAGGTTCCACATCGCCGAGGCGCTCAATGGGTCGACGCGGAGGGCGTTCTGGAACGCGGTGAGCGCTTCGTCGTCGCGATGCTGTTCGCGGAGGATGACGCCTTCGTTGTTGAACGAGCCGGAGGTGCGGGTGGTACCGGCGGGGCCTTGAGACGGTTCGTTGGAGCCGATGTACCCGAGGGCGGTGAGTTTCTTGACGTCTTCGGAGGACGACGGCGGCGAGGGCGCCGCCGCCCCATTGAGTTTCCGCCAGCCGCGGCGATATTCGTCGAGGTTGTGGGGGAGTTTGAGTGCGTCGAGAAGCATGGGGCAGATCTGGTCGACGCGGAGGGTGGTCGGCGTGATGCTCGGAAGGAGCTGGCGGTGCGGTGACCAGCGGAGAAAGATGCCTTCGTCGCGATGCCACTTCGCGGCGGTGGGGACGGCGGTGCTCGACTCGGGCGGGCGCTTGGTGTTCCAGTCGAAGCCGTGATCGGAGGCGATGATGAGCGTCGCGCCGATTCGCTTGGCGATGTCGCGATAGGCCCCGATGATCTGATCGTCGACGCGCCGGAAGTAGGCGGGGTTGCCTCCGCTCGGCGCGAACAGATGGCCGGCGATGTCGGTGCCCTGGAAGTAGACGATCGCGAGGTCGGGCTGATTCTTGGCGATCCACTCCTTCGACACGCGAAGGGTCGCCGCGGTCTCGCATTCGGTGCGGTTCCAGACATTGTTGTCGGAACACTGCGCGTGGATCTGCCGGTCGCTGACGATGGTGCCGTTGACGCTCTCCGGCGGATCGGTGGCCCACATGCCGAAGACGCCGACTTTCTTTCCCTTCGCGCTCGCCATGTTCCAGATCGCGGGCACGGCGCGTTCGTCGCTCGTGATCGGCTCGCGCATCCGCGTCACGGGATTGAAGCGCGTGAAGTCGAGGATGCGGTGCTGGAGCGGCGAGACGCCGGTCATCATGGTGGTCCAGACGAGCGGCGAAAGCGGCGGATGCTGCGTCAGGAGGACGCGTTTGTCGCCGCTGCGCACGAGCGCCGCGAGGTTCGGCATGGTGCCGTCCGCGCAGTACCGGTCGAGGAGTTGCCAGTCGGCGCCGTCGAGCCCGAGGAGGATGACGCGGGGAGGGGGAGTGGGGGGGCGGTGGACGGGGGGCGCGCAGGTGAGGAGAACGAATGCAGAAGGCAGAATGCAGAAGGCAGAAATTAGAGAGTGTGCTCGCCCGCGTCGTTTCTGCATTCTGCCTTCTGCCTTCTGCATTCAGCGAAGCGACAACAACGCTTCGCGCACACGTCCAAGCCCATGCTCGATCTCCTGCGGCGACACCGCCCCCGCCGACAGCCGGAACCAGCCGGTGTCGACCTTGAGGCCGAAGGCTTGGAACGGGACGACGGCGAAGCCGGCGCGGTCGAGGAGGAACTGGCGGATCTCTTCGTTCGTATTGAAGCCCTTCCCGATCAGATCGAACTGCACGGAGAGGTAGATCGCGCCCTGCGGGGGAATGGCGCGGACGGGGAGTCCGTCTTTCTCGCGCATCGCTTCGATGCCGTCATGCAGCAGATCGAGGCGGAGCTGCAGCGCGCGGATCATCTGGTCGTGGTATTCGCGCACGGCGTCCCGCTGCCCAAGGACCTGTGCAGTCGCGAGCTGCTCGGCGCGCGGCGCCCACGCGCCGACGTGGCCGATGATGTCGCGCATCGCGGCGGCGATCGGCGGCGGTGCGACGGTCCAGCCGACGCGGACGCCGGTCGCGGCGAACGCCTTCGAGATGCCGTCGACGAAGATGGTGTACGGCATCACCTCGGGGACGAGCTGCGGCGGCGGGTAGTGGTGCGACTCGCCGAACGTCAGCATCCAGTAGACCTGGTCCCACATCAGATAGAGCGCGCGTTGGTTCGCGGCGCGGCGGCGCGCGTTCTCGTCGACGACGAGCCGCGCAATCCGCTCGACCTCCTCGCGCGACATCACGGTGCCGGTCGGATTGAGCGGCGTGCAGATCGCGATGAGCCGCGCGTCGCCGATGTGCGGCTGCAGCATCTCCGCGGTCGGGAGGAAGTTCGTTTCGGGACCGACGGCGATCTCCACCGGGACCCCGCCCATCAGGTAGGTGTAGTGGTTGTTGTTCCATGACGGGATCGGGTAGACGACTTTGTCGCCGCGGTCGACGGTCGCCGCGTACGCGGCATAGATGATCGGGCGCGCCCCGCCGGCGATGAGGACCGATTGGACGCCGTAGTCGAGCCCGAGCTCGTCTTTGTACAGCTGCGCGACGGCGCGCCGCAGCTCCATCGTGCCGTCGGACGGCGGGTAGTTCGTCTCGCCCGCGTGGAGGCAGTCGACGATGGCGCGCTCGAGCTCCTGCGGGATGCGGAACTCTTTCGGGGAGAAGTCGCCGACGGTGAGGTTGCAGACTTCGCGGCCGGTGGCGGCGAGCTCGCGGATCTGGCCGGCGATTTTGAGGATCTCGGAGCCGGTCAGGCCGGCGGCTAGCGTCGAGAGGTCGTTCATCGTTTGTAAGCTCTTCGTATTCTCCACAGATCGCGCAGCGCGCGGAGGAAATCGGTCGACCGGAGTTTGGAGCCTTTCACGTCTTTCCACACCCGCAGCGGGAGCTCGTAGATTGCGCGCGCCGCACCGTCGCGGCCGCGGAGCTTCACGAAGCGGGCGATGATCTCGACGTCGAAGATCCAGCGCGAGAGGAACGGTTTCGCGAAGACGTCGCGCATCGTATCGCTGACGCGGAACAGCTTCGCGCCGCATTGGGTGTCGTAAACCGCCAGCCCGAGCGTTTTCGAGATCAGGGT
>DASXIH010000003.1:0-13465 GCA_036498125.1 Thermoanaerobaculia bacterium | reverse complement strand
AAATCTGGTTTCACGCGCGAACTCACGACTTTGTCGTCGTAACGAAAGACAAAGACATCGCCGAATTTGCAGTTCTGAAAGGTGCTCCACCGAAGATCGTGTGGCTTCGCATGGGTAATTGCAGCACACGCGCGGTGGAATCCGTCTTGCGAGCTAACTTCGAGAAGATTTCTGCTCTGGCAGAACACACGGAGCGTATCGTGCTCGAGTTGTTCGATTAGTCAGAGCGAGCCAACCCTTGGCAGCAGCCCGGCGAGCGGAATTCGGCTCTTTCCCGCTACCTCAAAACGCCAGCGTCGCCGCGAAGCCGGGCACCGATTCCGCCAGCTCCTCGGAATACTCGCATGCGACATCCTCCAGTTCGCGTGCGAGAACGTGGTCGACGGTCGTGGCGTCGCGGGCGGCGAGGTAGTGCAGCATGTCCCGCTGATACCGAGGAATCCTCGCCCGGAGCTCCACGAGCCGGATCGCCTCCGGCAGGACCGCCGCCGCTTCCGCTCCGAGCGCCTCTTCGACGACGGCCTGCTCCCACAGACGCAGCGCCGCGGCGACCATCTCTTCCCGCGCCACGCGCATCCCGAGGGACGTCCGAACCGCTACAATCGCCCCAACCTTGATCTCGCGCTTCAGCTCCGAGAACGTCATCCCGAGCAGTTCCGCTGCCCTGATGAGCGCGAAGTGGGGACGCGGCGAGAGGAAGATGTGCCGGATGCGGTTGCGAGTGGTGTCGTCCATGTGTATCTCTCTGGCTTGTACTGTTAACAGTACAGCACGTCGTGCCATTTGTCAACCTGGATTCATCCCGGCATGAAGGCGCGCGAGAGCGACGGAGTCATTTTCGGAAGACACCTTCGCGAGCTGCGCATCGCCCGAAACTTGACCCAGCAGCAACTCGCCGCGCTGATCGACTCGAATCATCCATTCATCAGCAACATGGAGCGCGGCCTGACCCTCCCCGGTCTCGCGATGCTCGTGCGATTGGCAGAGGCGTTGGAGTGTAGAGTCTCGGAACTAGTCCAAGTGCTGGACGAGAGGCGCTCCCTGGCCAAACACCAAAAGAAGTCAACACATAGCCGGTAACAATTTGCCTTTGAGATCGTCTCGCAGCATTCTTTGCCAACCGCATGTGAGGAAGTGTGTCAGGAGGCATGCGTCACCGTCGATCTGGTACGGCGTAAGATCTCCGGATGGAACAGGAACAGATTGTCGCGTACGCGAAGCGTCTCGCCTTTCAAGCGCGAGACATCAATGCCGTGCCGGGCGTCTACGCTGCGGCCGCTGAACTCCTGCGCACCTACGCCGGGCCCAATACGTCATTTCTCGCTGCGCTCCAGCGAGGCGCTCCGGACGTAAGAATGGCGGGTGCTTATGGGTTCTGCTGTGATTTCATCGAGCAGGTCTTGAAAAGCTTCGCGGAGTACGTCGAAGCAGGAATGCTAGGCGGCGTCTCCTTAGAGCGAAGCGGCGAACTGCGAGCGGTAGGAGACTTTCTCGAGATGGCATCCGATCTCTTGGCAAGGAACGAATTTCATCCCGCAGCTGCAGCATCTATCGCCGGCGCCGCACTGGAGGAGTTCCTTCGAGGATGGGCTACGACGGAAGGTCTCAATATCGCCGATCGTCGAGGCATTGAAGGCTACTCGCAGGTGTTGCGTGAAGCACAACTCTTATCGCGGCAGGAAGCCAAGGATGTGACGTCCTGGGCAGGATTAAGAAATGCCGCAGCCCATGGCGAATGGGCGATCGTCTCGGATCGCCGGCGCGTTGAACTAATGATCGAATCAATCAAACTGTTCAAGCGACAGCATTCGCCTGCAGTCTAACGTCGGCGGCCGAACCTTGGGGTCAATCCGAACGTTGAAACTTCTGGTGGCTGCGGTCGAACTTCGAGCCTCGCGGTCTGGATTGGTATGCCCCTTTTGCCGAACATCTAAGTCTTCTCGCCTAATGCGTCGCAGTTGTGCCCGGAGTCACGAGGGCGAACGCGCCTAAGGTAAGTAGTAGGATCAGCGAACTCAACGATGTCAACAATGGAAGCGTCTATTAGCATCCTGTTACTCACTCTTGCCGTGCTGAATGTTACTTGTGAGAACGACTCATCACGCTCGGCAAAGAGAGACTTCGCCGCTTCTCAGAGGCCGTCATACTTCACTCGCAAGAGAGAATGTGCCGAGATAGGCTACCGGTACTTCCAGCGTTCGAAGGCTGAGATAAAGTCGTTCGTAGGAGAGATCCGAGCCGACAAATGGGTGCGCAACGGCCCCATAACGACCTACAGTCCTGAACGGGACACATGTCTGGTGGCTTGGACGATGTTTGCGGCCGACAAATGGCCGCTACTTCCAAGTACACGCCGGTTACCTTTACGACGCCCTCACTAACGAAGATCTTGCTCATTATGGCTTCATAAAAAACGCCGACGGCGGAATTCAAGGCACCGACAACGTGACGGAGGATCAGTATAAGGAAAGGGTTAAGAAGCGCATGGTGTCAGCCAGTCGTAGGGCAACCCGGCAAGGATGGCTCGATGAATGTCCTACGCGTCCTCGTTTTGTAGCCGTGGGGCGCTATCGCTCGGTGCAGAGTATCGCGGAGCCTGGAGGTCAGGCCAAGATGAAAGTCCGGCCTCCCTTTAGTTAGACGACGATACGGCTGGTTCGCAACTTTCCTCCGCATTCGCGCACTTCTCCGCAACCGGTGCTTCAGGCTTCGATCAGCGTCATCGGCGCGGAGAATCTTGCCTCCCAAGTCGTCGGACATCAGCCGAACGAAGTCCAGAACCTGTGCGACGACTCGGTCCGCTGGTCTCGGGTCGAGGATGAGCTCCGCGCGATGCTGAACGGCGTCGCCGGTGCGAACCTGGTCCGTCGCCAGCGGCTCTCGACGATCGCGAACCGGGCGTACGGCGTCAGCTCGCAGCTGGCGAAAAGCCCGGAATTCGCGGCGCTCGTTCCGCACGTGGAGGAGGTCAAGCGCCTGCGGAAGCTCGAGCGCCGGAAGAAGCCGGCCTCGAATCCTCAGACGCCGGCTCCGCCGCACGTAGGGTGATCGGGAAGTAAACCGGCCGGGCGCGTGATGAGCGCGCCCGGCCACTTCGTCTCTGCTGAGGCACGCGTCATGAACCGAGGTGGCGTGTGGAGTCAGTCGCGGTAGAAAAGCTGTCGGTAGCGGCGTACCGCATCCCCACCTCCACCCCCGAGTCCGACGGCACATTTGAGTGGGAGGCCACCACGCTCGTCGCGGTGCACGTCACCGGCGGTGGGAAGCGCGGTTTTGGGTACACGTACGCCGATCCTGCGACGGCGAAGTTGATCGGGACGCTGGCGGAGCGGGTGAGAGGAAAGAATGCGCTCGACATCGATCGGATCTGGGCGGAGCTGATCTACGGCGTCCGGAACCTCGGGCGGCGTGGGATTGCGGCGATGGCGATCTCCGCGATCGATGCGGCGCTTTGGGACCTGAAGGCGAAGCTCTTCGGCGTCGCGCTCATCGATCTTCTCGGCAGTGTCCGCGAGGCGGCGCCGGTGTACGGGAGCGGCGGGTTCACTTCGTATTCAATGAAAGAGCTGCAGGAGCAGCTTGGTGGGTGGGCGGCGTCGGGGATTCCGCGCGTGAAGATGAAGATCGGGCGGGATGCGAGCGCCGATCGGGAGCGGGTACGGAGGGCCCGCGAGGCGATCGGCGAGAAATGCGAGCTCTTCGTCGATGCGAACGGTGCGTATACCGTCAAGCAGGCGATTAGCCAGGCCCTAGAGTTCGCGAAAGAGAAAGTCGCCTGGTTCGAGGAGCCGGTCTCCTCCGACAACCTCGCCGGCCTCCGCTTCATCCGCGAACGAGTACCGATGGACGTCGCGGCGGGCGAGTATGGCTACGAGCTGCAGTACTTCGACGAGATGATCGCAGCCGGCGCGGTCGACGTGCTGCAGGCCGATGCGACGCGCTGCTGTGGCATCACGGGATTCATCAAGGCGTCGGCGATCTGCGAGGCGCGCTCGATTCCGCTCTCCGCCCACTGCGCGCCGTCGCTGCACGCGCACCTCGGCTGCGCGCTGCTGCCGCTGCGTCATCTCGAATACTTCTTCGACCACGCGCGGATCGAGTCGATGCTC
Source organism: Thermoanaerobaculia bacterium (assembly GCA_036498125.1). Taxonomy (GTDB): domain Bacteria; phylum Acidobacteriota; class Thermoanaerobaculia; order Gp7-AA8; family Gp7-AA8; genus DASXHZ01. The sequence goes on along the minus strand of DASXIH010000003.1, from coordinate 9,356 downwards.
TTCGACGGCGCGCTGACGCCGCGCGATGGCGCGCTGCATCCCGACCGCTCCCGACCCGGGATCGGCGTGGAGCTCAAGGAACAGGATGCCGGACGATTCGCAATCTGACGCGTATCCGGCGATCCGCGACTACGCGATCATCGGCGACACGCGCTCGGCGGCGCTGATCTCGCGTCACGGCTCGATCGACTGGCTCTGCTGGCCGCGGTTCAACAGCCGTTCGGTCTTCGCGCGCATCCTCGACGCGAATCGCGGCGGGTACTTCGAGATCCGGCCGTCGGTGCCGTTCGAGACGGAGCGCCGCTACGTCGACGACACGAACGTGTTGGAGACGACGTTCATCACGAGCGGCGGCCGGGCGCGCGTGCTCGACCTGATGCCGGCGCTCACGGAGGCGCAGAAGGACAAGACGCTCCTCCCGTTTCGCGAACTGCTGCGGCGGATCGAGTGCATCGAAGGCGAGGTGCCGGTGACGGTGACGTACGCGCCGCGGCCGAACTACGGCCAGTCGGTGCCGCAGCTGATTGTTCGTCACGGCGACACGATCGCCTGCATGGACGGGCCGGAGATCTGGAGCCTGCGGTCGGACGTCGCGATGAACGTCGTCGACCGCGGAGTCGCGCGCGCCGAGGTCATCGTGAAGTGCGGCGAGCGGCACGACTTCGCGCTGTCGTATGAGACGCATGCGCCGGCGGTGTATGCACGCATCAACAGCCACACCGACGCCGTCATCGACGAGACGCTCGATTTCTGGCGCCAGTGGTCGTCGCAGCTCGAGTACGACGGTCCGTATCACGGCCAGGTGTTGCGCAGCGCGCTCACGCTGAAGCTGATGGCGTACGCGCCGTCAGGCGGCATCGTGGCGGCGCCGACGACGTCGCTGCCGGAGCTGATCGGCGGGATCCGCAACTGGGACTATCGCTTCTGCTGGCTGCGCGACGCGTCGTTCACGGTCGCCGCGCTTTACGACTGCGGTTTCGAGGCGGAGGGGAGCGCCTTCGTCGACTGGCTGCTGTACGCGACGCGGCTCACCCAGCCGCGGCTCCAGATTCTCTACGACGTCTTCGGCGAGTCGCAGCTCCCGGAAGCGCAGCTCGATCATCTCGACGGCTACCGCGGGTCGCGTCCCGTCCGCATCGGCAACGCGGCGCACGATCAGCTCCAGCTCGACGTCTACGGCGAGGTCCTCGGCGCGATCGAGGAGTACACGGAGCGCGGTGCGACGCTGCTGCACGACGAGCAACGGCTCGCCTGCGGCCTCGCGAAGGTGGTGATGAAGCGGTGGCGCGAGCCCGACAGCGGCATCTGGGAGAAGCGCGGCGGCCGGAAGCAGCACGTCCACGCGAAGATCATGTTGTGGGCGGCGCTCGACTCCGCGCTGCGACTTGCGGAGAAGGGGAAGATCAAAGGTCCGGTCGATCAGTGGCGTGCCACGAAGGACGAGATCAAACGCGTCGTGCTGGAGCGCGGCTTCAATCGCAAGCTGAACGCGTTCGTCGCCGAATTCGACGGCGAGGAGCTCGATGCCAGCCTTCTCTACGTCTCGCGGGTCGGCTTCCTCGAAGGCGACGATCCCCGCATCCTCGGCACGATCGACGCGATCCGCGAGAAGCTCGGCTACGGCGACCTCATTCTCCGCTACCGCAGCGAGAAGACCGACGACGGCCTCCCCCCCGGCGAAGGCGCTTTCCTCCCATGCAGCTTCTGGCTGGTAGAGGGACTCGCGATCGCGAAGCGGATGGACGAGGCAACGGAGCTCTTCGAGAAACTCCTCAGCCGCGCGAACGATCTCGGCCTCTTGTCCGAGGAGGCGAGCATTCCCGACGGCGATCTCGTCGGCAACTTCCCGCAGGCGCTCACGCACATCGGACTCCTGAATGCCGCACTGCGCCTCGAGCGCCCGGTCGCGCGCCGCGGCAAGGGAAGCGACGTATCCTCATGAGATGCACCTTCTGCTGGCCCTGACACTCGTCATCATCCCGAATTCGAATGATGGCCGTTGGACGGCGATCTATCGTCTCGACAAACCGGCCGAGCGGCTCGACTTCGCGCGCAGCGGCCCGTACGCGCGGCTGCCGAAGTGGCGCGTCGAGACGAAGGGTTACTCGCTCATCCACGACGACCAGGGCGAGGCGATCGTCAAGTCGCCGGGGGCGAAGGCGCAGAAGTCGATCGCGGTGTCGTTTCCGGTCGACACGGTCGTTCCCGTCAAGGACTACCAGCTCTTCGATCCATTCAGCGACGGCGGCCTCGCGCTCTACACGGGGCATTTCAACCTGAAGGGATCCAAGAGCACCACCTTCGAGCTGGCGCCGCGGCGCAACGAGCACCTGCTGGTGGGCGGAAAGCTCTTCGCTCGCCGTACGAGGTGGGTCGACGACGGAGCCGGCGAAGGGACGTTCGTCTACTACGGCAAAGTGAAGCCGGTCGAGACGCCGTACATGATCGGCATCCTCGATCCCGGCGCGCCGAAGTGGCTCGATCAGAAGCTCGACACCGCGCTGCCGCAGCTCTTCGCCGATTACGCGCGGCTCACCGGCGTCGCGCTCGCGCAACGGCCGACGGTCCTCTTTTCCTTCGAGCCGGCGCGCGACCGGAACTCCACGACATGGAAGGGCGGCACGCTCGACGGGCTCATTCAGCTTCATGTCGAGGCGGCGGCGGATGGCGCCGAGGATCGCGACTTGCTCGAACGATTCGTCAAATTCATCGCGCACGAATCGGCGCACCTCTGGAACGGACAGATGTTCCACAGCCCGGAGTCGGGCGAGTCGTGGATGCACGAAGGCGGCGCGGATGCGTTCGCGTGGCGGGCGGTGCGGCGCGCGGGGATCATCGACGATGCCGGTCTCGATGCCCGCCTCACGTCCGATCTCAACGACTGCGTTTCCGCTGTCGGCTCCCGGGCGCTGGACGACGTGGAAAAGGGAGGCGACTTCAAGCCGGTCTATTCATGCGGCGCGACGCTCGCGTGGCTCACGGAGGCGGCGACGGGCGACCTGCACGCGTTCTGGAAATCGCTCTTCCGCGCGTCCGAGGAGCACGGGCGGCACTACGACGAAGCGATGTACTTGTCGTTGCTGAAACAGCAGGAGCGCGTGCCGGGGACGGCAGCGTTCATCGACGATTTTGTCCACCACGACATGCCCGATCGCGCGGAGAAGCTCGCCGCTGCGTTCCGTGCTGCCGGTGTTCCGATCCGCCCGATGCCTGATGCGATCGCGCCGCAGCAGCGCCGCGCCTGGGGCGAAGCGGCGCTGGTCGAGTTGATGCACCAGGACTGCCACAGCGTCAGCTTCGACCGCGGCTCCGGCAAGTACCACCTGCATGGCAAGGAGACGTGCACCACGCTGAAATCGGAAGTCATCGTCGATCGCATCGAAGGAAAGAACATCGCGCGCGCCGGCGACGCCGCGTATGACGCTGCCTTGGCCAAGTGCGCGGCTCACGAAGCGGTCACGCTCGAAGGGCCGGACGACGTGAAGGTATCCGTACCGTGCGCGAAGGCGCTGGCTCCGCGCACACCGTGGTTCGGGATTATGAGGTAGCGCCCCCTCATCCGCCTTCGGCACCTTCTCCCCCGCTTCGCGGGGGCGAAGGACGCTCGATTGAGAGTGCTCATTCTCCGAGGACTGAGGACCGAGGACCGAGGACTAGTACGCCTTCGCGAACACGGCCGTCTCGGTTTTCGGGCGGCCGCAGACGACGCAGCTGGTGAAGCCGCCGTTCTCGATCTCGTCGATCGGGATCACGCGGATCGTCACCTTCAGCTCGTCCTTCGCCCACGTCTCGCACTCCGCCGAGCCGCACCACGGCGAGACGGCGAAGCCGCCGTGGATCTCCGGCTTCCGCGCCTTCTTCGGCGTGAAGAAGGCGATGAACTCGTCCTTCGAGCCGATCGCGCGCGTGTTTTCCTTGCGGTACGCCAGGGCGCGGTCATAGCAGCCCTGCTGGATCTCGCCGAGCGCGGCGACGACGAGCGCGCCGAGCTCGGCGCGGCTGACGGTCTGCTTCTCCGAGGTGTCGCGGTCGCGCCGGTTCAGCGTGACGGCGTCGTTGTCGGCGTCGCGCGGACCGACCTCGATGCGGATGGGAACGCCCTTCTTCACCCAGTCCCACTGCTTCTCGCCGCCGCGAATGTCGCGGAGGTCGACTTCGACCAGCACGTCGCGCCCCTCGTACTTCTGCGCGCGCAGCTCGCCGGCGACTGTGTTCACGTAGTCGAGCACGCGCTGGCGCGTGTCGTCGCCGCGGAAGATCGGGAGGATCACCACGTGCGCCGGCGCGATGCGCGGCGGCAGCACGAGGCCGTTGTCGTCGGCGTGCGTCATCACGAGGCCGCCGATGAGGCGCGTCGACATGCCCCACGATGTCGTCCAGGCGAGCTCGCGGACACCTTCGCGCCCGAGGAAGCCGATGTCGCTCGCTTTGGCGAAGTTCTGGCCGAGGAAGTGCGAGGTGCCGGACTGCAGCGCCTTCCGGTCGCCCATCATCGCTTCGATTGCGTACGTGTCGACGGCGCCGGGGAAGCGCTCCCCCTCGCTCTTCCGGCCGCGGAGCACCGGCATCGCGAGGAACCGCTCGACGAACTGCGCGTAGACGCCGAGCATCTGCTCCGTCTTCTCGCGCGCCTCCTTCTCCGTCTCATGCGCCGTGTGTCCCTCCTGCCAGAGGAACTCGGTGGTGCGGAGGAAGAGCCGCGTGCGCATCTCCCAGCGGACGATGTTGCACCACTGGTTGATGAGCAGCGGCAGGTCGCGATAGCTCTGGATCCACTTCGAGAACGTCGCGCCGATGATCGTCTCCGAGGTCGGGCGGACGATCAGCGGCTCTTCGAGCTGGGCGGCCGGATCGGGGATCAGCGTGCCGTCGGGCGCGTGCACCAGCCGGTGATGCGTGACGACGGCGCACTCTTTCGCGAAGCCTTCGACGTGCTCCGCCTCTTTTTCGAGGAACGACTTCGGGATGAAGAGCGGGAAGTACGCGTTGCGCACCCCGGTCGCCTTGAACATGGCGTCGAGCTCGCGCTGGATGTTCTCCCACAGCGCGTAGCCCCACGGCTTGATCACCATGCACCCGCGCACCGGCGAGTTCTCCGCGAGATCGGCGGCGCGGACGACTTGCTGGTACCACTCGGCGTAATCGTCGGCGCGAGTGGGTTGGATGGCGGTTTTTTTGGCTTGCTGGCTCATGCGCGAGACGCGCATTCTATCGGCATCCGGCATCCGGTCTCACAATACGAGCATGCCGGCGACGGCGCCGAACATCAGCAGCGTCGTGAGTGCGACGGTCGCGCGGCCGAGGATCGAGCTCGGCTGGCCTTTCATGATCTTCTCGTCGCCGGCGACGAGGAGGATTCCGACCAGCAGGAACGGCGCGAGCACGCCGTTGATCACAGCGCTCCAGTAGAGCGCGCTGACCGGATTGATGTTCGCGAAGTCGAGCGCGATTCCAACGGCGCACGAGAGCAGCACCACGGCGTAGAACGCGCGTGCCTTGTCGATCTTCTGGTCGAGCCCTTGCCGCCAGCCGAACGTTTCCGCAAGGGCGTATGCCGCCGATCCCGAGAGAGTCGGAATCGCGAGAAGTCCGACGCCGATCAGTCCCGCCGTATACAGCACGAAGCACCACTTGCCCGCGAGCGGCCGCAACGCCTCAGCCGCCTGCCGCGACGTCTCGATGTGCGTGATGCCGTGACGGTGCAGCGTCAAGGCCGTCGTCACGATGATGAAGAACATCACGATGTTCGAGACAAGCGTGCCGACTCCGACGTCGATTTTCCGGTCGACGATCTCACGGTTTGTCGCGCCGATGCGATCGATCGTCAGCTTGCGGCCGACGCGTTTTTCCTCCTCCACCTCCTGCGATGCCTGCCAGAAGAAGAGATACGGGCTGATCGTCGTGCCGAGGATCGCGACGAGCGTCGACCACGCCGTGGCGCCGTGGAACATTCGAGGCCGGAACGTATCGTCGAGGACCGCGAGCCAGTTCGGTTTCAGGATGAACGCGGTGATCACGTACGCGAACAGAAAGAGCGCCAGCCATTTGAGAGCGCGCGCCAGCTCGGCGTAACGCATGAAGACCGTCGCTGCGCTGATCCCGACGCCGAAGACGATCACCCACAGGTGTGAGTTGACGCCCGTCAGCATCTCCGCCGCGTCGGCCATACCGGCGAGGTCCGCCCCGATGTTGAACGTGTTGGCGATGACCAGCGCCAGACCGACGATCACGACGAGCCACCGCGGGAACTTCCTTCGCAACGCGCGCGCGAGGCCGGACCCGGAGACCATCCCGATGCGGGCGCACATCATCTGAACGGACGCCATGAGCGGCCACGTGAGCAGCGCCGTCCATAGCAGCGTCGTCCCGAGTTGCGCGCCGGCGATCGAATAGGTGGCGATTCCCGCCGGATCGTCATCGGCAGCTCCGGTGATGAGGCCGGGGCCGAGGATCGACAAGAATCTGACAGCCCTCGGCTTCCTTTTCACCGAGCCGCAGAGTACACGGTCCCGTAACCGCCGCGGCCGGATTCGTGCATCCATAATTCGGCGCGATGCGCCTCACACGCTCTCTCTTCGCCTCTCTCTTTTTCGTCCTCGTCGCCGCGACTCCCGCAGGGACGAATCACGGACTCGATCTCGCGGAAATGGATCGCAATGTCCGCCCTGGCGACGACTTCTTCGACTATGCGAACGGGAAGTGGGTGGCGAATGCGACGATCCCCGCGGACCGCTCCAGCTTCGGCGTCTTCTCGGTCATCGCGGAGATGGTGGACAAGCGGACGGCCGATCTGATCCGCGACACGAAGGAGAAGAAGATCGCCGACTACTACGCGGCGTACATGGACGAGAAGACGATCGAGTCGAAGGGGATGCATCCGCTCGATGCGGAGCTCGCGTCGATCCGCGCCATTCATGACAAGGCGTCGCTGGCGCGCGTGATCGGCAGCCAGTTGCGCGCGGACGTCGACCCGCTCAACAACGGGAACTTCCACACCGACCGGCTCCTCGGTCTCTGGGTTTCACCCGACTTCGCCGCTCCGGAGGTGAACGCCGGCTACATGCTGCAAGGCGGCCTCGGTATGCCCGACCGCGACTACTACCTCGGCACGGACGAACATGCGAAAGCGACGCAGGCGAAGTATCGCGAGCACATCGAGGCGGTGCTGAAGCTCGCCGGAGTGAGCGGTGCCGCCGGGCGCTCGGGGAAAATTTACGACCTCGAACATCGCATCGCCGAAGTGCACGCCAGCCTCACCGATTCTGAGGATGTGCACAAGGCGAACAACCGGTGGATGCGCGGCGATTTTGCGGAGCATGCGCCGGGACTCGACTGGCCGGCGTTTTTCGACGCGGCGAAGTTGAGCGGGCAGCGCAGCTTCTTCGTCTGGCAGCCGGGCGCGATCAAAGGGATCTCCGCGCTCACGGCGAGCGAGCCGCTCGACGTCTGGAAAGACTACCTCGCTTTCCGCGCCATCGATCGCGCGTCGCCGTTGCTGCCGAAGGCGTTCGTCGACGAGAACTTCCGCTTCTACGGCACGACGCTCAGCGGCACGATGCAGCTCCGCGCGCGCTGGAAGCGCGCGGTCAGCGCCACGAACGAGGCGCTCGGCGACGAGGTCGGGAAGCTGTACGTGCAGCGCTACTTCCCGCCGTCCGCGAAGGCCGCGGCGCAGAAGATGGTGCAGAACATCGTCACCGCTTTCGGGAAGCGGATCGACCGGCTCGACTGGATGAAGCCGGAGACGCGCGCGAAAGCGAAGGCGAAGCTCGGGACGCTGTACGTCGGCATCGGGTACCCGGACAAGTGGCGCGACTACTCGGGTCTCGCCGTCAACCGCACCGAAGCGTTCGCGAACGCGGAGCGGGCGGAGTTGTTCGACTACCGCACGGCGCTCGCGCAACTCGGCAAGCGGGCCGACAAGCACGAGTGGCGGATGACGCCGCAGACGGTCAACGCGGTCAACCTCCCGCTGCAGAACGCGCTCAACTTCCCGGCCGCGATTCTCAACCCGCCGTTCTTCGACGCGGCCGCCGATCCGGTGCTGAACTACGGCGGGATCGGGACGGTCATCGGCCACGAGATCAGCCACAGCTTCGACGACCAGGGGAGCCAGTTCGACGCCGCGGGACGTCTCGCGAACTGGTGGACGCCGGAGGACCTCACGCACTTCAAGGAGTCGGCCGATCGTCTGGCAGCGGAGTTCAGCAAGTACGAGCCGCTTCCGGGCGTGCATGTGAATGGCGCGCAGACGCTCAGCGAGAACATCGCCGACGTCGCGGGGATCTCCGCCGCGTACGACGGCTACCGCGCCGGCGCCGCGCAGCACGCCTCGGCGCAGGGATTCACCGGCGACCAGCGCTTCTTCCTCTCCTTCGCCCAGGTCTGGCGCAACAAGCAACGCCCCGAAGCCCTCCGCCGCTCCGTCCTCACCGACGGCCACGCCCCCGCGCCGTATCGCGTCGCCACCGTCCGCAACATCGACGCCTGGTACCCCGCGTTCGACGTCAAACCCGGCGAGAAGCTGTATCTCGCGCCGAAGGATCGGGTAAGGGTGTGGTGAGATGAGAGCACGGGGCGACTTGCGCCGACTCCTCCTGCCGAAGCTAGACTAGGGGAGTGTTGCCGTTCGAGTTGTTCGTGTTTGCTACGCCGGTATCACGGCAGACTCGACGAAAGCGAAAGCGACGCGATTGGCGAGAAGTCATTCATGACGAAGCAGTTACCGCATGGCGGTCCGGTGGCTCGCCTGCGACGGAACCAATCAGGGCACGGATCGGTTACTACTATCGCGGTAGCTCGTTGGACCTCGATAACATCCTGAAGGCTATTCTGGATGGTTTGGAAGGCGTGGTGTACATGGACGACAACGTGATCGTGGATCTCATCGCCAGTAAACGCTCGCTCGACGAGTTTGCCAGACTCGATGTTTCGACAGCGTTCGCTCGAGCGCTGGCAACGGGCGCAGACTTCGTGCATATCGTCATCGATCAGGCGGCGGAGATCGAGGTGTTGAAATGACACAATCCGACCTGGAGAAGTCGAAGCTGGAACAGATCGCATCGGAGTATCGCCGGAAAGGCTACGACGTAGCGACGCGCCCACGCGAAGATCACATCCCGCCGTTCTTGCGGCCCTTCCAGCCGGATCTCGTCGCGACGTCAGATCGTGACAACGTCGTCGTCGAGATCAAGTCGTCGCTGGATCTTGCCTCAGAATCGATCATGAAGCTCGCCGAAGCCGTAGAGGCGCAGTCCGGCTGGCGGTTCGAGCTCGTCGTGGTGAACCCGCTTGTCGCGCATGAAGTTCCTGCACGCGGAGCGCTAGCGGCTGACGATCGCGTCGAATCGATTCTG
>DASXIH010000002.1:0-1616 GCA_036498125.1 Thermoanaerobaculia bacterium | reverse complement strand
GAGAACGCGCTTTTGGCGTTCGTTGGCTGACTCAACAGCCGCCAGCACGTCGAGCGGAACCCCGTGCTCTGCTCCCATCTTGACCAGTGCCTTCAGGTCCTTCGGAAAACACGACCCGCCGTAGCCGGGACCCGGAAACAGGAACGACGAGCCAATGCGCGAATCGCTGCCGATTCCTTTCCGCACGAAGTCGACGTTTGCGCCGAGCTTGTCACACAGATTCGAGATCTCATTCACGAACGAGATGCGGGCCGCCAACATTCCGTTCGCCGCGTACTTCGTCATTTCGGCGGACGCGATATCCATGACGATGATCGGTTTTCCGGTCCGGACGAACGGGGCGTAAAGATCCATCATCACGCGCCGCGCGTGCGCGGATTCGACCCCAAGGATGACGCGATCCGGCCGCATGAAGTCCTCGACGGCGGCGCCTTCCTTGAGAAATTCCGGGTTGCTGCAGATGTGAAACGGAACCCTGGCCTCGCTCTCGACGGCTTTGGCAATTCTCGCCGAGCTGCCGACCGGCACCGTCGATTTGATGACGACAGTGCACTCGCGTGTCAGGTGTCGTCCGACGAATGCCGCCACCTCGAGCACCTGCCTGAGATCCGCCGAACCGTCTTCGCCCGGAGGCGTGCCGACGGCGATGAACACGACTTCGGCCGCCGCGACCGCTTGCGCGAGATCGTCAGTGAACGATAGTCTGCCTTCCTTCAGGTTCCGCTCTACGAGCGGCTCGAGCCCCGGTTCGTAGATAGGCACATCACCACGCTTCAGCCGCTCGATCTTCTTGCGATCGATGTCGGCGCAGACGACGGTGTTGCCCGTTTCCGCGAAACAGGTGCCGACTACGAGACCAACATAGCCGGTGCCGATGACCGAGACGTTCACGCTGCCTGGTTACGCTGTCGCGTAAGAGCTGGCCGACGCCAGTGAGACGATGCGTCCCTTTCCCTTCGCCAGCTTCGCCGTGGCGTTTCGCGTGTCGACAACGACTTTGGCCAGCTGCACTACGCGTTGATAATCGACTGTCGAATGATCCGTCACGATCACAACCGCGTCGGCGCCGGATACCTCCTCGTCGGTCAGCGGCACACCGGTGTGCTCATGACCGTCCTCGCGGAACTTCGGCACGTACGGATCGTGAAAGCGCACATCGGCTCCCTGCTGCTCCAGGAGGCGGATCACATCGAGCGCGGGACTTTCGCGCATGTCGTCAATGTCTTTCTTGTAGGCGACGCCGAGTACAAGCACGCGGCTTCCGTTGACGGCTTTCTTTTCCTCATTCAGTGCCTGCGCAACCTTGCGCACGACGACGGCTGGCATCTCGCTGTTGATCTCGCTCGCCAGATCGATGAAGCGCGTCTTGTAGTTGAGCGTCCTCATCTTCCAGGCGAGATAGTGCGGGTCGAGCGGAATGCAGTGGCCACCGATGCCCGGACCAGGAGTGAACTTCATGAACCCGAACGGCTTCGTCGCCGCCGCCTCGATCACTTCCCAGATGTTGACGCCCAACTTGTCGCAGACGATCGCCATCTCATTTACCAGTCCGATGTTCACTGAGCGGAAAGTATTCTCCAGCAGCTTGACCAGCTCCGCCGTCTCCGTGCTCGAGA
>DASXIH010000001.1:0-10529 GCA_036498125.1 Thermoanaerobaculia bacterium | reverse complement strand
GCTGCGTCCCCCACTGGTGTGTGGCCGTCACTCCCGGGAGTCTACTTTGGAGTCACCGTCGCCGTGGCGCTGTCGATCGACCCGCACGCATTCGTGACGCGGACCCAGAAGTCGGTCGGCGTCGTCACGGCGGGCGTGATCAGCGTCGGCAACGTCGCCCCCGCGATCGGGAAGTACGTGCTGCCGCTCGGCCCCTGGTACCACTGATAGTGAAAGAGGCCCGACCCGCTCGGCACGACCTTCAGCGTCGCCTTGCCGCTCGTATCGGCGGTCCCGCTCGCCGGCTGGTTGCCCGGGAGCGAGAGGATCATCGGCGGCCGGCAGTCGACGATCACGGAGACGTGCGCGAACGACTCGCTGTCGGCGATTCCCGCGCGAATGATGAGGTCGAACGTCGCGCCCGGCGTGTCGGACCCGATCATGACCTTCATCTTGTACGTCGGCGTATTCGGCCCGAGGGGATCGCCCGGCGTGAACGTGACGGTCGAATCCGACGGAAGCCCGCTGGCGGACATGACCGGCGTGATCCCCTCGGGAACGCCGAAAACAGTCACGTCGACCGTGTCGCTCTGGAGGGCGGTGGTGGAGATCTCGGTCACCGAGGGGATGACCACCGCCGCTCCGACGCCGGAGATGCCGCCCTGCGCGAGAAAGACGGCGGAATCGAGCACGAAGTCGGACGTGTCGGCGATCGCCAGCTTGATGTGATGCGGCACGTTCGGCTCGACGACGGCATAGGCGGTCAGCTCGGAGGTGAAACCGTCAAATGCCGTCCCGAAGAATCCGGAATTCGCCGGGTTGTCGTTATAGAACCCGCTGTTCTGGATGTGATTGATCGTATTCACCGCGACCGGCAGCGACGTCCCCGGCACGAGCGCGATGTTCTGGCCGTCGACGAGGAATGCGAAGACGTCGTTGAACTGGCTGCCGACGTACTCCTTGTACTCCTCGGAGGCGAAGATGTAGCGGATCGAGAAGCTGTTCGTCACCGTCACGGCATCGAACTCCAGGACGATGGCGTCGTGCGTCTTCAGCGGCGCGACGAGGGTGTCGAGCTGGGCGTCGCCTGCGGTGCCGAGGCTCGTCGTGGTGCCTTCGCTCGTGTTGGGTCCGACGGCGTTCTTGATGTCGCCGCTCGACATGATCACGCCGGCGTCGATCGAGAGACCGTCGGCCGTCCCGCCCGTGAAGGTTCCGATGGCGTTCGGAGCACCGGTGACCGTCACGTTCGTGATGGTGATCCCGGCACCGGTCAGCGCCTGCGCCAGTTTGTCGGCGGTAACGCCCGACGTCGTCGTGACAGCATCCGCTGAAACCGCCGCGAGGACCATCGCGGCGCAGAAAAGTGCTCGCTTACCCATCGCTCCTCCCCTATAGCCTCGGACTTATGTAGGAAAAATACACCCGAAGCAGCCGCGAGCGGAAATCAGGGGGCTTTCGATTTGGCGAGCGAGAGACAGAGCTTCCTCAGTTGCGAGACCTGGCGAAGCCTCATCGAGACGGCCGCGTCGGAGAGGTCTAGCGGATCTTCTCCAACTTCTCGATGTCCGCCAGGTCGATCGCACTCGACCGCGATTTCTTCAGTGCGATGAGGCCCTGAGGCGACACGACCCACAGCTCGCGACCGTTCCATTGCAGTTCCCTTCGAGTATCCCACACGTGTTGATACTCCGGGGCGAGGAGGAGAAGGTCGAGCATCAACACTTCGCCGTCGGTTGGATCCACCTTCGAGATGCGCCGGATCCGCGTCGCACCGTTGTCGAAATTCATCGGACGCGCCTTGATGCTGTAATCGAGATCCGAAACAGCTTCGTACACGCGTTCTTCGTCTTCCGCTTGGATCAGCAGATCGATGTCGACGGTCGCCCTGACGAAGCCGTAAACCCCGACGGCCAATCCTCCACAAAGCGCATAGCGGATGCCGTTCGCACTCAACCGAGTGCGCACTGCGTCGAGCTCACGTTCGAGATCGAACATCTCCTGTTACGCGCCCAGGAGCTCCCGGACGGCGGCGGTGGCGCTGCCGAGAGCTTGGTCGAGTTTGTCGGCGTCCTTGCCGCCGGCTTGGGCGAGATCGGGTTTGCCGCCGCCTTTGCCGCCGACGATCGGGGCGAGCTTGGCGATCAGGGAGTTCGCGGGGATCCGCTTGACGAGATCCTGGGTGACCGCGGTCAGGAGCGTGACCTTCGAGTCGGTGACGCTGCCGAGGACGACGACGCCCGACTTGAGCTTGTCGCGGAACGTGTCGGCGAGGTTGCGCAGATCGCCCCCGCTGATGTCGTCGACACGGCGGGCGAGCAGCTTCACGCCGTCGACGTCGACCGCTTCGTCGGCCGGCTGAGAGCCGGCCGCTACACCACCGCCCGACGCCATCCGCATTCGGAGCTGCTTGAGCTCCTTCTCGAGCTGCTTCTGTTTCTCCTGAGCCTGCGTCTGAACCTCGTGGATCGTGTCCTCGAGCTTGCGGAAGTGCGCGAGCGCGCCGCGGCCGGTGACGGCCTCCATGCGCCGCACGCCGGCGGCGAGCGAGCGATCGCTGACGATCTTGAAGACACCGATGTCGCCGGTGCGGTTCACGTGGCAGCCGCCGCAGAACTCGCGCGAGTAGTCGCCCGCGCTGACGACGCGTACCTGCTCGCCGTACTTCTCGCCGAACATCGACACGGCGCCGGTCGCCTTCGCCTCCGAGATCGGCATCACGCGCTTCGTCACTTCGAGGTTCTCGCGGATCTTCTCGTTCACCGCGTCCTCGATCTTCACGATCTGCGCTTCGGTGAGCGGTTGGTTCCAGGTGTAGTCGAAGCGGAGACGATCCGGCGCGACGAGCGAGCCGGCCTGCTGCACGGTCGGTCCGAGGATGTCCTTCAGCGCCTTGTGCAGGAGGTGCGTCGCCGTGTGATTCGAAGTGGTGTCGAGGCGGGTCTCACGCGGGACGACCGCCTGCACGGTGGTCCCCTTGTGGAGCATGCCGGTCACGACGCGAACGGTAGAGACCTTCACGCCAAAGTAGTCCTGCGTATCGAGGACGTCGGCGCGGCCGCTGTCCCAGATCAACGTCCCCTGGTCGCCGATCTGGCCGCCCGACTCCGCATAGAACGGCGTCGGATCGAGCACGACCCAACCCTCCGCATCCGGCCCGAGGGCGCTCAGCTCCGCGTCTCCGTGAATGATCGCTTCGACGACCGACGACGTGCCGAGACTGTCGTAGCCGACGAATTCAGGCCGCTTCAACGCCGTGAAGACGTCGGCATTCTTCGGCGCTTGGAACTTCGACGACGCCTTCGCTTTCGCGCGTGCGCCGGACATCATCAGCTCGAAGCCGGCGAGGTCGAGCGAGACGCCCTCTTCCTCCGCCAGCTCGCCGATCAAGTCGATCGGAATGCCAAACGTGTCGTACAGCCGGAACACCTCGGCGCCGCCGAGCGTGCGCTCGCCGCGGGCGCGGACGTCGTCGAGCACCATCCCGACGCGCTCCATCCCGACCGACAGCGTCTTCGAGAAGCGCTCCTCCTCGGAGCCGAGCGTCTGCAGAATCGCTTCGCGCCGCTCGCGCAGTTCCGGGTACGCGGAGCCCATCGACTCGATCACGCTGTCGACGAGCTGCGAGAGCAGCACCGGCTGCGGGAGCTTGCGTCCGAAGCGGATCGCGCGGCGGATGATGCGCCGTAGCACGTAGCCGCGTCCTTCGTTCGACGGAATGACGCCGTCGCCGATGAGAAACGAGGCCGCGCGCGAGTGATCGCAGAGGACGCGAACTGCGGTATCGAGCTCGTCGTCCATGCGCTTCTGGTAATGGTGGTCACTGATCGTGGCGATCTTCGCCATGATCGGCGTGAAGAGATCGATGTCGTAATTCGTCGAGGCCTGCTGCAGCACGCTGGCGATGCGCTCGAGCCCCATCCCCGTATCGACCGACGGCGTCGGGAGCGGCGTGAGCACCCCTTCCGCGCTGCGGTCGTACTGCATGAAGACGAGGTTCCAGACCTCCATCGTGTCGTCGCCGGGGCCGTTGACCAGCTCCGGTACGTTCTTCGACATGTCGTCGCCGCGGAAGTAGTGGATCTCGGAGCACGGCCCGCACGGACCGGTGTCGCCCATCGACCAGAAGTTGTCCTTCTTGCCGAACTTCAGGACGCGCTCCGGCCTCGCGCCAGCCTTCACCCAGAGTCGCGCTGCCTCGTCGTCGGCCGGGACGTTCTCGTCGCCTTCGAACACCGTGAACCAGAGG
Source organism: Thermoanaerobaculia bacterium (assembly GCA_036498125.1). GTDB lineage: Bacteria > Acidobacteriota > Thermoanaerobaculia > Gp7-AA8 > Gp7-AA8 > DASXHZ01. Next base: position 6,301 of record DASXIH010000001.1, on the reverse strand, counting down.
CGCTCGGGCTCGAGCTTCCAGATGTCGACGAGCAGCTCCAGCGCGAACTTGATCGCGTCTTCCTTGAAGTAGTCGCCGAAGGAGAAGTTGCCGAGCATCTCGAAGAAGGTGTGGTGGCGCGCCGTGCGGCCGACGTTCTCGAGGTCGTTGTGCTTGCCGCCCGCGCGGACGCACTTCTGCGACGTCGTGGCGCGGTTGTAGTCGCGCGGCTCGCGTCCGAGGAAGACGTCCTTGAACTGATTCATCCCGGCGTTCGTGAAGAGCAGGGTCGGATCGCCCGCCGGAACGAGCGACGACGACGCCACACGCCGGTGGTTCTTCGACTCGAAGTACTTCAGGAACTGCTCGCGGATGTCGTTGGTGGTGAGCAAGGGACTCTCCTTTGAAACGGGCGCGCATCGTAACCGAAGTGAAGGCGGTAGAATTCGCCGCATCCACCCGTGACACTCCCGATCGCCCCACTCGCATACGCCGGTACAGAAACGTTCGGTCGCCTCTCCCGCGACGACGGGACGAGTCCCATCGACCTCACGATCGCAGGCATTCCGTTCGACGGCCTGGTGACCTACCGCCCCGGCGCGCGGTTCGGCCCGAGCGCGATCCGCCAGTCGTCGGTTCTCTGCCGCAACTACAGCCGCTCGATGAACATCGCCGTCTACGAGCAACTCCGCTCCGTCGACGCCGGCGACGTCTCCGTGAGCTCGTTCGACTACGAGGCGACTTTCCGCAGCATCGAGACGGCCATCGGGGGACTGCAGGACCGCGGCGCGGCCGTGATCTCCCTCGGCGGCGATCACTCGATCCTCCTCCCGATCATCCGCGCCACCACACAGCGTCACTCGCGCCTGACGCTGATCCAGTTCGACGCCCACACCGATACGTCGGAGGGATGGCCCGAGCAGCGATACCACCACGGCACGATCATCCGCAGCATCATCGACGAGGGACTCGTGGAAGGTCCGAGGATCTTTCAGATCGGCGTCCGCGGCTCGGTCCACGACGAGGCATACGACCGTTACTGCCACGACGCCGGCATCCATCGCCTCGACATGCGCGCCTTCCACGATCGCGAGCGACGCGACGCGTTTCTCGAGACCATCCGCAGCACGGCGGACGATGGGCCGTGCTACGTCACGTTCGATATCGACGGCATCGACCCCGCGTTCGCGCCCGGAACCGGGACTCCGGTGCCCGGAGGCCTGAGCAGCCACGAAGCGCTCGACATGCTGGCGTCCCTGCGCGGCCTGCGCATCATCGGCGGCGACGTAGTCGAAGTCGCCCCTCCCTACGACTCCTCGAACATCACCGCGCTCCTCGGCGCCGCCATCGCCTCGGAGATCGCCGCCCTGATCGCCGTGAGCCGTGTAGGGGCCAAACCGTCAGTCGTATAGCTCGCCGGCTGCGGAGAGTTTCTCGCGCCACATCGCTTCCAGGACCGCGAGGTCGTCCGACGGGTCGCTCGTCTTCTCCTCGGAAGGCTTCAACGTGTCGAGCACCGTGAACTCGAATGCCTCGGCGCCGAGGGTGTTCCAGTCGTTCTGCAGCTCCTGGTTCGGATGCTTCCCGAATTGCAGCGCCGCGCGGTGGCGATTCAGCCGCGCGGGTATGTCGGTAGACGAGCCGACGAGCGCCTTGCCTGTCGTCTTGTTCCGGATGACCAGCACCCCCATCGTACGTGGGGTCTCTTTGTACTGACGGACGGCTTCCTTGCGATCGATCGCCATGGGGTCGAATGGTAGCGCGCGAGTACCTGTCGAACGCCCACGCCCGCCTTTGAAAGGCGGACTTACGCCTTTCGAAAGCCACCTTACGCCTTTCGAAGACGAACTTACGCCTTTCAAAGGCCCACCTGCGCCTTTGGAACGCCCACTTCCGCCTTCGAAACGCCCCTCGACGCCTATCAAAGGTCGATCTCGCCGTTCGGAACAACTAGCGTACGATCAGAGCGGCGGGAGGATCCGATGAGACGTGGAATGAGCATCGCGCTGATGTTGGTGGTCTTCGGTTGCCATAAGACAGAGGAGACGGCACCTCCTCCCCAACCGGCCGCCGAGACCAAACCGGCGCCGGCACCGCAACCCGCTCCCCAGCCGCAGGCGGCGGCGACTCTCCCTGCCGGATCACCAATCCCGGCGAACGGCGTCCTCCTCTGGCTCACCGGAGACGACGCGCTCCTGTCGGCGGCGAACGGGAAGGTCGAGACGTGGAAGAACGCGAGCGTTCCGAACGTGAATGCGAAAGCCGCGAAGCCCGAACAGGCGCCGGCCGCCGCCGCGAACGCGCTCAACGGCCACGCGACCGTGCAGTTCGACGGCACCGATCAGATGCTGATGACGAGCATCGACATCTCGCCTGCGCGCATGCCGGAAGGGACGGTCATCACGGTCTTCCGCAGCAAGACCGCCGACAAGTCGCCGCTGCGCAAGGTCTATGGCGACGACAACGGCAGCTACGATCGCGCCATCGGCCTCGACGACCGCGGCGAGGACAAGAACTTCACTCTGTTCTCCGGATCGGGCGTACAGGGCTACTTCAACCTCGAAGCCGGCAAGCCGTACATCGTCGTCGACCAGTATTCACCGACGGAGTTCTCCGGATGGGTGAACGGCAACCCCGCACTGACGAAGATCGCCGCCGCGTGGGGCGAGAAGCCGGAAGACTCGCTTCCGAACATGTACATCGGCGGCACCGGCACGTCGTACTCCGAATTCTGGAACGGCGACGTCGCCGAAGTGATCGTCTATGGCCGCGCGCTGACCGACGCGGAGCGAACCCAGGTCGAGGATTACCTGGCGAAGAAGTACGGGATCACGTTGACGCGCACTGCGCCGCCGGCGACGGCAACGACCACGACCCAGTAACGCGATGCCTTGGTTGCGCCGCCCGAAGGCGGCGCAACCGGTTTCAGGATCAGAGTCCTACTTCGGCATCGTCGATTCGATGAAGTGGGCCACGTCGTTCTTGAACTTCTCGAGCGACTTCTGCTCGAGGTAGACCATGTGGCCCGAGGCGTAGGTCGCGTAGGAGATGTTCTTCTGGTAGTCGGGCGGGAGGTCCATGTGGTCCATGGTGTAGTTGGCGGCGGCAAAGGGCGTGGCGAGGTCGTAGTAGCCCTCCATCACCAGCACCTTGAGCCAGCGGTTCTTCACCATCGCCGAACGGAGCGCCGACGCGGTGTCGGGATAGCCCATCTGGAAACCGCCGCGCTGCTGGCCGCCGCCCTGCGGGGCCGACCAGGACCAGCTGAACATCCCTGAGTCGCGCGCCGAGGTGTAGTACGGCATGTCGACTTTGTACCCGAGCTCGCGCCGGACGTAGTCGTTGAACGTCGACGTGAACGGGCCGGTGGTCTCGGCGCTGGTCGGATCGGAGCCGCCAAAGCCATTCCATCCGTTCGGATCGGGATCGGCATAGCGTCCGTCGAGGCGTCCGACGCGGAGCTGCTTGTCGACGAGCAGCCAGTGCGTGAACGTCTGTACGTCGAGGCGGAGGTTCGCCAGCTCGCAGATCTGCTTCGAGACGCCGGTGTAACGCGAGAGCTGCGTCGCGATGGTGTCGCGCTCCTGCGGCGTCAGCGAGGTGCCTTTGTTGAGGGCGGACCAGTATGGGCCCAGGGCCCACTGTGTCGCCTCCTGGCGCGTCTTCTCGAGGTCCTGCATCAGCTCCGGCGGCAGCTTGTGGTGGTACGCCGCGATCATCGTGTAGCTCGGAAGGATCAGCGGGTACGGCACGTCATTCGTCGCCGCGAACTCCAGCGTCTCGAAGTTGAGCACCTCGGAGAGCAGCATGATGCCGGAGAAGTTGATGCCGTGGTCGGTGAGGTAGCCGGAGATGCCGGCCGCGCGCGTCGTGCCGTAGCTCTCGCCGAGGAGGTAGAGCGGCGATGACCAGCGCTCGTTGCGGCTGATGTAGAGGCGGATGAACTCACCGAACGCCTCGATGTCGCCGTTCAGGTTCCAGAACTTGCGTCCCGCGGCGGCGTCGGCCGGGCGGCTGAAGCCGGTGCCGATGGCGTCGATCAGCACGAGATCGGTGACGTCGAGCGGCGAGTTGTTGTTGTCCATCAGGTGGTACGGCGGCGGCGGGATCCATCCTTCCGGTTCCATCGCCACCTTGCGCGGGCCGAGGGCGCCCATGTGCAGCCAGAGCGACGCGGAGCCGGGGCCGCCGTTGAAGGCGAAGGTCAGCGGACGCCGGTGCGGCGCGGCGCCGTCCACGGTGTACGCGACGTAGAACACCTCCGCTTCCGTCTTCCCTTCGGCGTCCTTGATCGGAAGCCGCCCGGTCGTGGCGGTGTAGCTGATCGAATGTCCGCCGATGGTGCCGGTGTGGTGCGTGACGACGGGCGGCCGCTCGGCCATTTCGAACTTGAAGTTGCGGCCACCGGCGCCGTCTGCGGCCGACGGCTCGGCGGCTGGACGCTGCTGCTCGGCGCGCCGCTCGCCTTGCATCGTTTCCGATTCCGGGCGCATCTGGGGCGGCTGTTCGGTCGCGGGTTGCGCGTTCGTGGCGGGGGTGGTGCTGGCGGGGGGAGCGGTTCGCTGGACGCGTTCTCGGGGTGGGTTGGACTGCTGAGCGAAGAGGGGGAGGGCGATGAGCGAAGAGAGGCACAAAAGTCGGGCGATTACTTTCATTCAGTCTCCTGCACCGGGATTCTATCGTCACGCTCTACGCCGCCGGAGCCGGTGCGTTGAACCAGCTCGCGGACTCGGTCCACCGGGTAACCCTGTTGGATCAGGTAGGCGGCGAGGCGGCTCTTCCCTTCCCTCGATCGGACGTACTCCTCGCCGTGGCGGCGGATCATGACGCGGCAACGCTTCTGCGCGATCGCGGCAAGGTCGCTGTCGGCCCGCTCGTCGTCGCGATTCTGCTCGAGAGCGCGATCGGCGGTCGCGCGGTCGACGCCGGCCGCCGAGAGCTCGCGCTTGATCCTCGCCGGGCCGATCCTTTTCGACGTGCGCGTGCGGACGTATGCACCGGCGAAGCGCTCATCGTCGATCCACTTCTCGTCGCGCAGCCGCTCGATGGCCGCGTCGATCTCCGCATCCTCGAACCGCTTCGCGGCGAGCTTCCGCCGCAACTCGTGCTCGGAGTTGAAGCGGTACTGCAGTATGCGGAGCGCGCTCGTGTACGCGTCGGTCATCGCAAAGCGCAACGGGGAACGTTATAGCGAATTCGAAAAGTCGAACGGCGACTCGTCGGCGAATGGGTCGGAGTCGCTGCCGCTGCTGACGGACAGCTTCGACTCCATCTCTTCGCGCGACATGTCGGAGGTCGACTGGATGCCCTGCAGCTTGAGCCGGAACTCGTCGGGGTTCGACGCGCGGCGGAGCGCTTCGTCGAGCGTGATGAGGCCGTTCTTATAGAGCAGGTAGAGCGACTGATCGAACGTCTGCATCCCGTACTGCGAGGTGCCCTGCGAGATGGCGTCCTTGATCAGCTTCGTCTTCTCTTTGTTCTCGATGCAGTCGCGGATGTACGCCGTCGAGATGAGCACCTCGGCCGCCGGAACGCGCCCGAGGCCGTCGGCGCGCGGGAGCAGGCGGAGCGAGATGACCGCTTTGAGCACCGCCGCGAGCTGCAGACGGATCTGCTTCTGCTGGTGCGGCGGGAAGACGGAGATGATGCGGTTGACCGTCTCGGTGGCGTCCATCGTGTGGAGCGTCGAGAGGACCAGGTGGCCCGTCTCCGCCGCGGTGAGCGCGGTCTCGATCGTCTCGTAGTCGCGCATTTCGCCGACGAGGATGACATCGGGATCCTGACGGAGGGCGCTGCGGAGCGCCTGCGAGAACGACTTGGTGTCGACCTCGACCTCGCGCTGGTTCACGATCGACTTCTTGTCGCGGTGGAGGAACTCGATCGGATCCTCGACCGTCATGATGTGCTCGGTGCGGTGGGCGTTGATGTAGTCGAGCATCGCGGCGAGCGTGGTCGACTTGCCCGAGCCGGTGGTACCGGTGCAGAGAATCAGGCCGCGGCGCTCCTCGGCGATCTTCTCGAGGACGACCGGAAGCATGAGCTCGCGGATGGAGAGGATCTTCACCGGGATGACGCGGAGGACCATGCCGACCGTGCCGCGTTGCTGGAAGATGTTGCAGCGGAAGCGTCCGAGGCCGGGGACGGAGTACGCGATGTCGATCTCGTAGTTGTTCTTGAACTTTTCCTTCTGGCGCGACGACATGATCGAGAACGCCATCGCGATGGTGTCTTCCTGCATGAGGCGCTTGAGCTCGACGAGCGGAACGAGCTCGCCGTCGACGCGGATGACGGGATGCGAACCGACTTTGATGTGAAGGTCGGA